>JANLSY010000315.1:0-4141 GCA_031362665.1 Sphingomonadales bacterium | reverse complement strand
TGGTGTTGTGGTTTTGTTTTTTGTGGTTATTTTGTTGGTTTTTTTGGCCAAACCGCGGCTAACCCCGCGACGGCAGTTTGGGGAGTGGCATCGGCGATTCCTTCCTTGGTTCAGAAACGAATCATTTTTAACCGATATGGAATGTTGTAGGAAAGTAGTTTTTGACTTGCGTGATCCCCGTCACGTCCGAACCTTTTGCGGTCGTACATACGCCGATTATTGGGAGGTAATTCAATGACACTACAACAGCTTTCTAACGAGGAAAAACTTAGGGCTGGATTGGACCCGCTTACGGCCCGAGATCTGTTTGTCCAAGCTCCGCAGCCAAACGAAACAATGCAGGCGATTGGCATCAGCAAAACTAATCTCGATCTGCCGGTAAGAAGGTGGATAAACCGAAGCTTTCGGGAACCGAATGGTTGGCCTCCTTTGAAGAAGGGAGCGCTCAAGCTTGCAACAAAATGGTCCGAACTCTTGGCAAAGGTAAACGCAGCATGAGAAAAGTGCTTATTGTCGCCGGAATTGCTGGCGCTTTCTTTACGGCTACATCGGCTGCGCTTGCACAGACAACTGTGACGGTGCAGGCAAGTGAAGAACCAGAGCAAAAGCCTTGGACCCAGCCCGCACAGATTTCTTTCAGTTCCGCCAAAGGCGCTAAAGACAGCTGGGCACTGGATGCCGCCCTGCGCGGCGAGTTCTCGCTGAATGACAAAACCGACGACGCAGTAATCGCGCGTGCCGTCGCCCAGATAAACACTGCTGAAAAAAGCAAGGTCCAGACTTTCCAGGGGGAAGTTGGTTATTCTTTCAACTACGGCACCGACACAAGCACCGACGCACCAGACTTGAACGCATTTTATCTGTATGGTGACGTCAAGTTGGGAGCGAAGGACAAGGTGATTTTCGCCGACTCTAAGGCAATTTGTACAACCGTGCCGCCTCCGGCAGCCTGCGGTCGTCAGCATGAAACATCGTTCACAGGCACAGTCGTTCTGCAACCATTTATGAGCAGCTGGGAAAATACTTTCTTTCTGAACACGGATGGAAAACCGGACGGACCAGCATTCTTGCACTCCTTTGCGCCAGTGCTGACATTATTCTATGACGATGTACTCTCTGCCAAAGTAAACGCATCCGGCATTAAACCTAATGGCTCGGTTGCAGGCACGAAGCTAGAAGTGAACACGGCATTTTCACCGAAATTTACCGATTACCGGCTGCTGTTAAAGGCAAGTGGTGCATGGACTTATGCCGCGCATCGTGATGCATTGCGTATTGAGAACTTTAAACGAAGCACGACGATGTTCAAACTTTCTGCTGATTATGAATTGGGTCAGCGTTCGTTTGAAAATATTGAGAGCGATGCTTGGGTGCCCGCCATCGGCGTATCGTACAATATCGGCGATGATCCGCTTTCGGGAAAACTAGATCAGGAAAATTTCACGATCGCGTTCAAGCTGACGTTCCGGGCGGGGAAAAAATAGCTCTGGTAGACGCACAGCCGTCAGGATAGCAGGTTGGGCACCGATGTGGCAGTGGGGTTGCCAACTCAAGTAAAGGAACCCCCATGATACCATTCGTCACCATGACCGACACACGCGGCCAGAAAATCTCGGTCAATCCGGAAATCGTCCAGTTCGTGCGCCTCGCTGACAATTCGGACAATGAATGCCTGATCGTCTTCGGCAAAGACCAGCTGCTGCGCGTGCGCGGCACGCTGGAGGAAGTGACGCGGGTTTTGCGGGAGGGGTGAAAGGGCGTAGTTGCAGAACATATTAAGAACATTTAAGCTGGCCAGCCCGATTCGACGATAGGAGATCGATTGTGCCGCCGCTGAACCATGACCGCCAACTGCGCGCTGCTGCGCGCGCAATCTATGATGTGGTCTATCCCGGTGAGGAATGGGCACCCGTCGGCTTTGAAGAGGCAGAGCGGTTTGGTACCGTGCATTATCGTAACGCCGTTGCCGCTGCGCAGGAAGCGCGGGCCCAGTGGCTCAACGATCAGGCGCGGCAGATGGTATTGATTTGAACCGTGCCGACGAACAACCGAATTTCGGCTGGCTGCCGGGCAAGGAAAATTATCGACCGCTGCAATGGATGTTTGATTGCGCCCTGTACAAGATCAACTTTCGCCTGACCTGCCATTACTGCCGCAAAAGCGTCGTCATCGATGCTCCGGGCCATTGGTATGCGGGCCACAGAAAGGGCAAGGAAGGCGAAAGCGTCCGGGATTTTATCCGGCGGCTATATTGCCACCACTGCAAGGGCGTCTCCGGCGAAAAACGGCGCAATCCCAACGTCGAACAGACGTATGATCCACCCGACGGACCATTGCTGCCCAGCCCGGACGAATATGAATGGAAGCGCATTGTAAGCCGGCAGCGTTCGTGATTGGATAAGGCATCGCGGTGCCTTTTCCTTCGCAATTAACGCCAACACAGCTTAGCGTGAGCGCGCAGAGGGGATTACTTTAATGCCGATTACCGTGGACTTGATAATCGACGCCTTGGAAACGCTTGGCGGTGGACCAGCAAGCAATAAGGAAATAACCGATGAGGTTTTGAAGATTGCACAACCACCTTTCGGGGCGACGCCTGGGGCAACCGTTAGAGGACGTTTGCGCGATCATTGCATCGATATTGACGGGACCAGCCGGGGAAAGGCGCTTTTCAAATCAGTCTACGGCTTGAGTGCCTCTGAAGGTATTTGGGAATTAGCCGACAAAACACTAACACCCTCCAATCGCGATGTCGTCCTTGATGGCGCGGATGCATACGAAACGGAGGAAGGAAGAGCGGTTCTGCGAACCCACCTGCGCCGGGAACGCTCACGCAAGCTGATTGTAGAATTCAAAAATTCGCTCTCCGAGGCAAGATGCGAAGCCTGCGGTATCAACTTCTCCGAAGTCTATGGGGACTATGGTAAGGATTATATCGAAGCGCATCATACGGTTCCCGTGGCGCAACTTGAACCCGGCGAAAAAACCAGCATCAAAGACCTCGCTGCGTTGTGTGCTAACTGTCATCGGGTGATACATCGCAACGGTGGAATGCCGGTCAGCGAATTGGCAGCATATCTCGCGAACCCTGTCGAACATTCCAAAACACGCAAAACATGGAAGGAAGCGGTTAAGGCTGCACTCAATAGAATGCGCGCAAACAAAGCTGGCGACGAGATTACACGAAGTGATCTCATTGACGCCGAACTTGGTAACATCGTTGCCGAGGCAAAAAGTCAGGGCATGACACCAAGCCAAACGCTTAGCAGGGTTTTGCAAGAGCTTCGTGAAGAAGGCGCAATCGAGTTTTCCGACTATGGCGGGACATATAAGATACTGTTTTAGATCATTTTTATTGACATCCGCTTCCGTATGATCAATTTTTTGGAATGTACCCAGATGATCTTGACCAATTTACGAGAGGCTACATCGAGCGGTTGCTCACGGGCTGTCGGCTCGTCGAGATAGATTCAGATGTGGAAATCTATTCCATCGAAAACTTCCCTGCCGCCGCGTTTTGGTCGGTCGATACAGATTGGTGTATTTCGGACCCGCTTTATTACTGGAAATATAAGCAAGACGGACCGCTTATCCTGTTTCGGTCGAGAAAGCGCAGTAGAGACTATCTTTGGCATCCCATAACTGGAGAGTTTCGTAATTCCCGAAACAAGCGTTGTTGCATTCAAAGTTTTTGGAAATCACATCCTACTGCTCGGACGATATTTGACAAGCTCAATTCCGCAATGAATGCGACCAAAAATTGCGCAAAATAAACATCCGGCTGGAGTTTGGCTGCCTACTGCTAATTGCTATGCTTGGACTCGTCAAAACCATCTACGATTTAGTGAAGCAATTGTAGCCCCCACCTTGCACCCCCTCCCCAACCAAGCTAAGGCGCGGCCAGCAAACGAATCTCCTGCTTTTATGCTGGTTTGGCTGCCCGTTGACGCCTGTCATGTAACCTTGGACCCGCGATGGTCGAAGGCAGCGGGAGTGGCCTTCCCCAACCGGTTCGAAGCCCATATTCAGAGGGACGAATAACAATGACCGCAATCGGATTAGACAGCCTGCAGACCCGTTCCACCCTGACCGCTGGCGGCAAGACGGTGGATTATTTCTCCATCGCCAAGTTGTCGGAGAA
>JANLSY010000269.1:0-5430 GCA_031362665.1 Sphingomonadales bacterium | reverse complement strand
CCTATGACCTCGACAGCGCAGAGGCAGATGAGGTCGCCACGGCGTGCAGTATCCGCACCTCCCGCCCCGCCGTGATATTCGGTGAAGGCCGCTATGTCGAAGACCCGACTCCGCAGAAAATTGCCGAAATACTTGGAATGCGTCAGTCGATTCCAGACGATATGGTTGCCGACCTCTTGATCGTAGGCGGCGGACCAGCCGGAGTGGCCGCGGCGGTGTATGCGGGTGCGGAAGGCATCAAGGCGCTAGTGATCGACGAACTCGCTATCGGCGGTCAGGCAGGGACGTCGAGCCGCATCGAAAATTACATGGGTTTTCCCACCGGAATTTCGGGCAGCGACCTTGTCTGGCGCGGTCAGGTGCAGGCGATGAAATTCGGCACCTGTTTCTCGGTGCCGAGTCAGGCCACCGCGCTTGCGAAAAACGACAATGGCAGTTTTTGCGTGACGTTAGACGACGGCCAGTCGGTCAGCGCCCGCGCGCTACTGATCGCGACAGGTGTCCAGTATCAGCGCCTCCCGCTCAGCCGCCTCGAATATTATGAAGGTGCAGGCGTTTATTACGCCGCAACCGACATGGAGGCGCGTTTCTGTCGCAACACGGAAGCCGCGATTATCGGCGGCGGCAACAGCGCGGGACAGGCGGCAATGTTCCTCAGTCGCAGCGCCAAGCATGTCCATGTGCTGGTGCGTGGCGACAGCCTGGCTGCCTCAATGTCCGATTATCTTAGTAGTCGCCTAGAGGCCGACGAAAAAATCACCATCCATTACAATTGCAAGGTCAGCGAGCTGCACGGCGATAGCGGGCTTACGCATATAACGCTCGATGAAAAAGGCGAGTGTAGCCAGATCGAAGTCGGTGCTCTGTTTGTGATGGTTGGGGCCGCGCCAAACACCGGATGGCTGTCGGGACTGGTAGAGCTCGACGGCAAAGGTTTCGTCAAATGTGGCGGAGACGGCGCGCCCTCGCCCTTCGCCACCTCACACCCCGGCATCTACGCGGTGGGCGACGTGCGCGCCGGGTCGGTCAAGCGTGTGGCATCGGCGGTGGGCGAAGGTTCAGTGGTGATCTCCGAAATATGGCGGTATCTGGACGAAGGAGCTTAGCGATATGACCGCCCTTGCGCATCGCCATCTTATGGTGCTGACACTAAGTGTCGATTTTTCTTCGATGGTCAGCATCGGACAAACCCCCGCTGGCCTGCGCCGCATAGCGCCTGTGACCGGCGGAACTTTTACCGGCGAGCGGCTGAGCGGCAAGGTTCTGCCCGGCGGCAACGACTGGGTGATAAACCGCGACGATGGGGTAATGATTATCGATGTGCGGCTAACGCTGAAAAACGACGACGGCGTGCTGATTTACCTGACATACCAGGGCCGCCTGCTTGCAGGCGCGGAAGCAATGTCTCGCTTCCGTAAAGGCGCAGCCCTGGAAGCACACGAATACTCATTGGTAATCAACGCGAAATTCGAATGTGGCGATAGCCGGTACCTTTGGCTAAACAATGTCATCGCCGTCGGAACCGGCGAGCAGACCGCGGCCGGACCCATCTATTCGATTTACGAGATCGGCTGACCGGCCTTGACTCTCGCCCCAACACTGCTAGTGGCACGCTCGTTCGGTGGGGCGACGGCTCCACCGGCAACCGTCCGAGACAGTTGGTGAGCGGAATTTGCCGTTCTTAATTTCCAGCCTAGACGGGGATAGAGATTTCAGGTTGGCCTTTGTTGCCTGCCTTCGCCATTCGCTCCCGACCTTTGGTCGCGAGTTCGGCATGAAACTTCCCCACGGACTAATACAGCGGATCGCTCATCCGGGCGGCTCGCTTTTCGTGTTGGATTTTTCCGGTTTGCCGGGGAAATCCGAATAAGGAGTAATGCATGAACCGTTCTGAAAAGACCGAAACAGTTGCATCGCTGAACGCCACTTTTAACGAAGCGGCGGTTGTCGTCGTCACCCGGAACCTCGGGCTGACGGTTGCACAATCGACCGACCTTCGTTTGAAGATGCGCGATGCGGGCGCAAGCTATAAGGTTGCCAAGAACCGTCTTGCCAAGATCGCTCTCGATGGGACGCAATATGGATCGGTGGCTGAATTGCTTACCGGCCCTACCGCGCTCGCCACATCGTCGGACCCGGTTGCAGCCGCCAAGGTTGCTGTCGAGTTCGCCAAGACCAATGACAAATTAGAAATTGTCGGCGGTGCGATGGGTGACACTTTCCTCGATGTAAACGGTGTAAAGGCGCTGGCTTCGTTGCCATCGCTCGACGAACTGCGCGCTACGATTATCGGGCTTGTACAAGCACCGGCAACGAAGATTGCCCAGCTCACGACTGCACCGGCTGCGAAACTGGCACGGGTATTTGGTGCCTATGCTGACCAAAAGGCAGCGTAACTTTTTGAATTAAACCGGCTGCGTTCCATGGTTTTTTAACCGGCTGAGCGGGCCCTACAAATATGACAGAAAATCGGAGTGTTATTTAAATGGCTGATATTGAAAAGCTCGTAGAGCAACTCTCGTCGTTGACCGTTCTCGAAGCGGCTGACCTTGCAAAGGCTTTGGAAGAAAAGTGGGGCGTTAGCGCCGCTGCTGCTGTGGCTGTTGCCGGCCCTGCCGCTGCTGCTGCACCTGCTGCTGAAGAGCAGACAGAATTCGACGTTATCCTGACCGGCGACGGCGGCAACAAGATTGCTGTCATCAAGGAAGTCCGTGCGATCACCCAGCTTGGTCTGACCGAAGCAAAGGCTCTCGTCGAGTCCGCGCCAAAGGCGATCAAGGAAGGCGTGAACAAGGCCGAAGCTGAAGAAATCAAGGCGAAGATCCTTGCAGCTGGTGGTACCATCGAACTGAAGTAATCGGTTCTCCCTTACGGGAATACAGAAATGGGCGGCCTAGCGATAGGCCGCCCATTTTCATTTTGGGATTGGGAATGTGATTATTGTGCCGCTGTCGAACGGCGCACCGGCTGTCGGGCTTGCGGTGTTTGGATCAACCGCCGAACGACCAGCGATCACCTGCTGCGCGGCCGAATTGGTTGAAGACATAGCGCCACGGAATCGCCGCGAAGACAATCACCACAAGGCTCGTCTCGAAGACCGTCTGCGCTGTCGCTGCGTCCATCGTTCCCGCAAGCCAATGCGGTAACGCGACAGCAAGAAGCCAGATAGTCTTCCATGCCATTTCCCAAAACAACAATGGCAGCATTTTGAGGGGATAGCGTATGCCCAACAGCGCCAGCAAACTGAGCCCGCCCAGCATGCATTTGACCACGCCTGGCATCAGAGTCCAGTCGCCACTACCGGTGAGGATGGCGGGCCAGATCATCGATCCCATAGCAAAGGCAATCAGCGCATAGTTTGCTCGGAGAAAATGGAGGCGGAGCGTCGAAACTTCGGTCATGCTGAAACACCCACAAGCACCACCGAAACGAGCAGCAAGAGCAATGCCAACCCTTTGGGCGAAATGGAAATCTTGAATGCGAGTTGCATCATCTTTCTCCTTTTTCAAAACCCAGCAGGTCGCCAGGCTGGCATTCGAGCACATTGCAAATCGCCTCCAGCGTGGAAAAACGGATTGCCTTGGCCTTCCCCGTTTTCAGGATCGAAAGGTTAGCGAGCGTTATATCGACCCGTTCGGCCAGTTCGGTCAGCGTCATCCGCTTGGCGTATAGCAGGTCGTCGAGTTTGACGGTGACAGGCATCAGACCGTTCCTTCCAGCTCTTCGCGCATTTCAGCGCCGCGTTCGAAGATTCCAGCGAGGATGAACACCAGCAGGATGGCGAGGATACCGTTAAGCGGGAGGTCGAAGCCGACATCATTTTCGCCAAAAAGGTCTGCCACATTGCCCGCGGCGGTCGCCAAGGGCAGGCCCACAATTTGGACTCCAACCATCATCCAGCCGATGGCGCGCAAACGGACAGCATTCGCCTTGATGAAGGGGTTTCCGTCCTCGACACTGTCGATGATGGTGAGCAATTTACGCATCATCGTCCAGAGCAGGCCGAGCACCAAAATGCCGAGCGCGAATATCGCCAGCAAGCCGGGGAGCAGGCTGCTGGTGTCGATGCCCGGCTTTTCCTTGGCGATTTCAGCTAGCGCTTCATTCCAGTACAAGGGTAGTCCAACGCTCACCAGCGCCAGCACAACGCCGCCGACCGCGACGAAGCCCATTATCAGGAACACCAGCAACTTGGTTATCCGCAATATGCGGTTATCTGCAATTTGTGTCATATCGATCTCCAATATTGATATTATTGTTTATCAATAAACTTCGCATCGTTGTGCGTCAAGAATTTTATTGTTTTTCGATAAATTCGGATTTTCCTTTGAAATTCTGCGCGGTTCACGGCACTTCTCGTCCATGACCGACAATGCCGACCTCGCAGCACTGATTCGCAATATTCCGGATTATCCAAAGCCCGGCATATTGTTTCGCGATGTGTCTACCTTGCTGCTCGATGGACCTGGCTTTCGAGCAACGATAGATCGCCTCGCAGCGATGGTCGCGCCTGACACCGAGCTGATCGCCGGGATCGAGGCGCGGGGTTTCGTCGTCGCGGCAGGACTTTCTTATGCACTGGGTCTGGGAAAGCTGATGTTACGCAAACCGGGAAAGTTACCGGGGGAAAAGATCGGCACAGACTATGCGCTTGAATATGGCACTGACCGGATCGAGATGCATGTCGGTCATGTGCGTGCAGGACAAAAAGTCGTGCTCGTCGACGACCTGATTGCAACCGGTGGCACGGCGATGGCCGGCGTCGATTTAATAACGCAAGGCGGCGGGATCGTAAGGCAGGCGCTGTTTATTGTCGATTTGCCGGAGCTTGGTGGGGCAGAAAAATTGAAGGCGCGCGGAATAGAAGTTGGTAGCCTGATCGGCTTTGATGGCCATTGATGTTTTACTTGGAATATCAACACGCAGCAAAATAGGACCGGCTCGTCCGATTGTCGGACCCACGGCCTCAAATGAGCGATATTTGCGTTTTTGACGCAAGAATGTAAAATGACTCTATTAGCAAAGACTTATCGAGTCGTTTGACATGCACGCGGTTCAAAGCTGCGCATAAATTTACGGAATGACTCCAGATTTACGCGGATTGCCATCCCCCGAAACCCCAACCAGGCAATCCGTTTTTGGCCCTCCACCCCTTAGGGGGTTGGGGGTCATTTTTTTGGCCTATTTTGGCGGTGGTGTTCCACAAGTCTTGATGTCTTTGGGTTCCGGCCTTTTGCCGGCAAGCACGAAGCGGGCGATGTATCCGCCCAGCTTCAATTCCTCGCTGAATCCGGTCAGCCGGTAGCCCACGGCCGCGAATTCGCAGAACAGCAATTTGGGCGGAATACCATGCTGGTCAGTCGGGCGGTCGCGGTCGACGACAATCACTTCGCCACCCTTTGCCAGCGCTGGCCGCAGACGCCAGAGGAA
>JANLSY010000237.1:0-3192 GCA_031362665.1 Sphingomonadales bacterium | reverse complement strand
AGGTTACGCAATCCGCCTTCCAAATCGCCATCGGCCATCATATGCGCAACGCAATGGACTATCATGTCGGCTTGGCTAAATACGTACAGCCCGTTCTCCAACTCGACTGCATCCGCCAGCATCGCCGCCGCATCGGGCCTCGGCTTTGCAGTCAGCGGCAAAATCGTGTGGTGCACATCAATCATCCGGTCGCGCTCTTTGTGAATCAGCGGCGGCAGCTCGTGCATATGGTCGCGGTAATAAGCATCGTCATATGCGTCTTCCTTCACCCATTCCCAACCCGCCGTCAGCAGCATCGCCTCAATCAGCGGCAAATCTTCGCGCGCGACCATGATGTCGAGATCGCCGATATGGCGTCCTTCCGAAGCTTTCAGGCCGGCGGCGGCATAAGCGGTGCCCTTCATCAGTACAACTTTGCCCGGATAATCCGCCAACGCGCGGCGGGCACTGTCGGCTTCCCACAAGGCAGAGCGGCGCTGATACTCGGCGTTGACCCGCGCTTCATCCAATATACCCGCCACCGCGTCGGGGAGAGATAGACCTGAAAGACGGCGCGCCAGCGTGCCAATCAGTTGCTCCGCCCGCGCCATCGCCAGCAACGCGGTCCAGCCGTCAGCATCCAGCGCGGTTGTACTTGCCGGATTGCGCAGCGCATCTACCAGCAACATTGCATCGCGCTTCATGCGAGCTCGCTCCAAAGCTGGTTCACCAATGCTTCGGCTTCTTCCCCACTGCGATAATCGATGGCGCGTGCCGGAACAGTTTTGATGAAGCGCGTGAGGGTGCTGAACCCCGCCTCACCCAATGCGACATAATTGGTCGACGCTTGCGTGAGCCGCATGAACACCTCGCTCGCGCCGATTTCGCGAACAATGGGATCAAAGCCGAAGCTTGGGAATAGCAGTAATGCTGGCCTTGCAGGTTCGGTCATTGCCCTTATCGCGTCGCGCGCGGGCACGAGATGCCGAATGTCACCTTTCGGGGTGCCGGTCATCAGCGGCCCGAAGCGACCATCGAGCGCGGTCGCCTGCATCGCGCCGACGGCTTCGTTTTTCAGACTGATAAGACGGGGAAACGGCACCGCCTCACCCGTCATCAAATCGAGCAACACAAATTCGTCGCCCATGAAGCGCCAGCCCTTACAACCCAGCATCGCCGCAAGCGTCGATTTGCCCGAGCCGGAAGCGCCAGTCATAATCAGCGCTTTGCCGTCTTTCTCCACGGCGCTGGCATGCAGCAGCAGATGCCGACGCCAACCCAGCGCCATTTGCAGATTCATCGCCATTTCGGCGGCGAGCAGAGCCTGTGCCAACGGCAACGGCGCGGCGTCCGGGAGCATATAATCGCCGTCGATAGCGACGGAAGGCCGGATGAAACGACGAAGAAAACTTACCGCTTCCAGCCGCACCGAATAATCGGGAATTTCGGGGGTCGGATAATCGCGATAGAGTTCGGCCAGTTGGTCGAGTGGCCGTTTCCACGCCGAACCGAGCCGGAACGCGGCAGGTCCTACCTGAACCCGAAATTCATGCACAGACACGCTCCACAAGCCCGAGCGCCGCCATTTCTTCCAGCCTCGATTGAACGATTGCGTCGGCATCGCCCGCGTCAATTTCAAACTTGGCCGCCAACCGCTGCGCAATCACTGCCGCATCCAGCGATTCCTCACCCATGACCGCCAATATCTCCGGAACTGGCTCGGCGACGATATGCGTAATACCCGACCGCCGCTGGTAAATCAGCGTCATCGTATCAAGCGGCTGGACGAGTAGCAGGTCCGCCAGTTCGGCTTTGTATAGTAGTGATTGCGGCCCCGTCATGCGCATGGCCTAAACCAGCCGCGCTTAATTTCAAGTTTAGCGCGACATTTGCAAGCTGGCGTAGCAGGTAAATCCGCTCTGCCCGCTTTGCAGGCGGCGGATATAATTTACATAGGCCTGACTCTGGTCATAGCTGGTGCCCGGCAGGCTGCGGCCACCCATTGCCGCTTTGACCTGTTCGCCAGTGAATTTCTGACCCGTAGTCGCAAACGAACCCGGTGTATCGCGCGGGACCAGCTTGCCATAACTATCGATATTCATGCCAGCGCCATGTGGACCGGGCACCGGGATTTCGCAATTCATCACCGATGCTGCAGATTGAGCCAAAGCGGGCCGAACCGATATAATCGCGGACGCCGTTACCGCACCCAGCATCAGCGCCCGGCGGCGCGTCGTCGGGCCAGCCAGGCTGTCGTTCTTCGGATCCACACTTTCGTCCATGCCACGCGCCTAGCAGAATATCGCCGGATATCCAGCCATTGCCCTTGCACCGCCAAGGGCCGTCTATATGTGGGACATAATCAAAGACAAAGCCTAACGATATATTTTTAAGGAAGGGGGCAATTGTTAAAAGTGAATAGCTGGCTTTCCCCGAAAATCTTGTTTGCTATCGCGCTAGCCCTTGGCGGCGCGCTGATTGCCGGACAGTTGGCAGGTAATGTCGAACGCGTATTGGTTGTGCTGGTATCAATGCTGGTTGCGCTGTTCGTGGCCGCCGATCCACATGAGCCCGAACCGGATTCCCAAATATTGTTGCGCGGCAGCGGACAAATCGACCCCGGTGCGATAACGAGCCATCCACAATTGCAATCGTTCATCGACGCATCCACCGATGCAATCCTTATCGTCGACAATTCGCGCGTTACTGCTGCAAATCAGGTTGCAAGGCAGTTGCTCGGTAGCAACATCGTAGGGCAAAATGTACGGGTCGCATTTCGCCATGCGGGCGCCATCGAACGCCTGTCGGACCCCGATGCGCAGCATACCGGTCACCCGATCCGCCTTACCGGCATCGGCCAGCAAAACCAGATGTGGGATATGCGGATCCAGTCGATCGGCCCGGGTCAAAAAATGGTCCATCTTGCCGACCGCAGCGGCGCGCAAGCTGCGGAAAAAATGCGGGTCGACTTCGTTGCCAACGCCAGCCATGAATTGCTCACGCCTTTAGCAGCGGTGAAAGGTTTTATCGAGACACTCGACGATCCTGAAGCAGGGGAAGACCCTGAAACACGCGGCCGCTTTCTTGGCATCATGGCCAAGGAAACCGACCGAATGCAGGCTCTCGTCCGCGACCTCATGTCGCTCAGCCGAATCGAAGCCGAGCAATATGATCCGCCGCAATACCCGGTCGAGTTATTGGGCTGCGTGGTCG
>JANLSY010000197.1:0-4432 GCA_031362665.1 Sphingomonadales bacterium | reverse complement strand
ACGCCGCCTGAATGGCATCGACACGCTCCGCAGTTCCCGCGGATTGATGGTCACGGATACCCCAAGGCGATACCTCGTTGGTGAACAGCGGGTTCATTGCGATCATCAACGCCAGCAACAACAGCCCGCTGAGCCAGAAGCGCCAGAAGCGCCGCTCCAGTAGGGTCTCAGGCATCGAGCAACATCTCCGCTTTTGCTGCATCTTCCCGGTTCATGCGGTAGATTGCGTGCAGTACCGGCGGCACTCCGCCTTTGGCTTCGGGCACATATTCGCCATCGAAGCGCGCACCGATTTTTTCAATGGCCCGGCGAGATCGGACATTGGTTGCGCCGATGTTGAAGCGGATAGAATCAAAATACCGGAATGCGTGGGTAAGCATGAGTTTCTTCATCTCGCGGTTGGTATCGCCGCCCCAATGTCTACGCGCCAAGAACGTCCAACCGATTTCGATCTCGTTTTTCTCGGGCACAAAATTGGCATAGCGGCTGCCGCCGACCACGATGCCGCTCATATTGTCAGTAACGACAAGCGCGCCGCGCGATGCCAGCGCGGCGGAGAAATACTCGCGAAACACCGGCTCTTTGTAACGGTCTGACGCTGGATGCACTTCCCAAATCAATGGGTCCGAGGCGACTGCGTAGAGCGCATCCCAGTCTTCCGCCCGGCACGGCCGAAGCGTTACCTGTTCGCCCGTGAGTGTCGGCTGCAAGTCAGCGGTGCAAACAGTCACCAAATGTCTCCTTTCAGCGCCTCAACAATCGCCTGCCCGAGCTCAGGCTTGGTTACCGCGCTCATATGATTGCCAGGAATCGCAAAATACTTGCCATGCGAAAGCGCATTGGCCAGATCGGTCGCCGAACCATTGTCATTATCTTCGTCACCGCAAATCACGGCAACGGGCGTCTCGATCGCGCGCAATTCCTGTTCGCTGGTGTCCACGAAAGTATCGAGGATAAGCCGCAACGCAACCGGATCGCCTCCTGTAGTTTTCAGGAACGCTTCGGCCATCCATGCGGGCGAGCCGCGTTCGTGGCTACCAATATTGTCGAGCACATGCCGGAAATGGTTGCCACGTTTTTCTGTGCTCGTCAGACCCTGCAAGCCCATGCCTGAAATAATCGCCCTGCCCGGTGTGCATCCGCGAGCCAGCATTCGTGCCACGGTCCGCCCGCCGAGCGAGTAGCCGCCGAGGTCAAAATCGCGAAGACCCAGATGAGCAATCAGCGCGAACTGGTCATCGGCCAATATGTCCTTGGGATACATCGCTGGATCGTGTGGCTTGCCACTCAGGCCATGCGCGCGCAGATCGGGCATGATGACCCGGTAACCTGTCTTGGCCAGCAAATGCGCATGTCCGAACTTAATCCAGTTGGTGTCGGCTTCGCTGAAATAACCGTGAATGAGGATCAGCGGACGACCGTCGCCGGTTTCACGCCATGTAATTTCCACGCCATCGGTGGCAAAAAAGCTGTTGGATCTCATCGCCCAAGTCCTCTCGCTGAAACCCGCACAAACGACAGAAAGTAGAAGCTTCGCCTATGGTGTAGGCATCCCCCAGTTTTACGGCTTGTTTTCCAACACTGCACCCCGATCAACTTCCTTTCCATGCGCCCGATCTGACAGGTACTGACCAAGTAGGAAAGCTTTTTTGCTCCGAGCTTTCTACCTGTATTGCATATAATAAGCATAGCTATTATATCGACGTCATGAGTGATGATATTGGATTTCTTCTTGGCGATGCCGGACGGCTGCTGCGGCGGTCTTTTGACGAGCGAGCGCGCGCGATGGGCGTTACCCGCCCGCAGTGGCGCGTGCTTGCCTTGCTCAAACGCTTTGACGGAAGCACCCAAGTTACCATTGCCGACATGCTTGAGGTTGAGCCGATCACCTTGGGTCGGATGATCGACCGGCTGCAGGATGCCGAACTTGTCGAACGCCGCGCCGATCCCAAAGATCGGCGGGCGTGGCGGCTTCATTTGACGGCCAAAGGTCGCGCCAAGATCAAGGAGCTGGAGCCGACCGCCTCGGCCATGTTCGCCGATGCGCTGCAAGGCATCAACGAAGAGAAACAAACTGAGCTTGAGGACATGCTGAACATTATCCGGTCGAACCTCACCCGCAAACCGATGGAGGCAGCCAATGGCTGAAGCCGATTTTCAACCTAGCTTTGAAACTGTAACGGCGAAAAAGCCGCGACGTTTTGCGCGTATCGCGTTGATGGGTTCGGTACCAATATTGCTCGCTGTCGGCGGTGTGGCCTACTATATCGCCAACGACCATTATGTTTCGACCGACAATGCCTATGTCCAGCAAGACAAGGTATCAATCTCCGCCGAAGTCGGCGGACGGATTGTTGAAGTAGCCGTCCGCGAAAACCAGAATGTGAATGCAGGTGACCTGCTGTTCCGCATAGACCCGCAGCCTTACCGGATTGCAATCGAACAGGCCGATGCCAGCATCGCTGCTGCGCAAGTGCGCGTGACCGCGCTCGAAACCGAATATCAAACCACCGGTGTCGATATCGACAGCGCGCGCGAAGATGTCGCGTTTTTCGAGAAGGAATATCAGCGACAGTCGGCATTGATGCAGGATGGCTTTACAACGCGCGCGCGGTTGCAGGCCGCGGAGCATGCCGTGTCCGATGCGCGCAGCAAAGTTGCAACCGCGCAGGCCGAGGCAACCAAGGCACGAGCAGCTCTTGCCACTGGAGCTGCAGCACCCGGCATCAACCCGGCGGTCAAAGCCGGTCAGGCGCAGCGCGATGCGGCTTTGCTCAATTTGTCACGCACCGAGGTCCGCGCTCCGGTCGCCGGGGTTGTTAGCCAGGCCGATCGCTTGCAGGTCGGGCAAATGATGGTGCAGGGTCTTCCCGGCGTGACTATCGTCGCAAGCAACAAAAGCTGGATCGAGGCTAATTTCAAGGAAACCGACCTCGCGCACATGCGTGTCGGTCAACCTGCGGAAATTACCTTTGACGCTTACCCGGACCTTAAAGTGCGGGGGAAGGTAGCCAGCATCGGCGCTGGCACCGGTTCGGAATTCTCGGTGCTGCCAGCGCAAAATGCCAATGGTAATTGGGTCAAGGTAACGCAGCGCGTGCCGGTTCGCATCTCGATTACCGACAAGCCGAAACGCAACATGATCGCGGGGCTGTCGGCGCATGTCCGCATCGATACCGACAAGTAATCCGCTTGACCAACCAGCATACCCTGCAAAAAACAAGGGATTGCTGACCCTTGCGGTGATGGGTGCAACCATCATCCAGATACTCGATTCGACAATTGCCAACGTCGCGATCCCGCATATGCAGACCAGCCTTGGTGCGACGATGGATACGATTACCTGGGTGCTGACCAGCTACATTGTTGCCAGTGCAGTTGCCATGCCGATTACCGGCTGGCTCGCCGACCGGATTGGATCTCGAAACCTGTTTTTAGGCGCAGTGGCAGGGTTTATCCTTGCCTCGATGCTGTGCGGTATCGCGACGAGCCTGACCGAAATGGTCGCCTTCCGAATATTTCAGGGCGTGTGCGCGGCCTTCATCGGGCCTTTATCGCAAACCATCATGCTCGATATCAACAAACCGTCTGAAGCCCCGCGGGCAATGTCGATCTGGGGCATGGGCATCATGATTGCGCCGATATTGGGTCCAATGATCGGCGGTTGGTTAACCGAAAGCTATAATTGGCGCTGGGTGTTTTATATCAACCTGCCAATCGGCATTCCGACCCTCGTCATTCTTTGGTGGCTGCTGCCCTCACGTCCCATCAACCGGCGTCAGCTCGACCGCTTCGGATTTGCGATGCTGGCAATCGGGCTTGCCACCTTGCAATTATTGCTGGACCGGGGGCAGCAGGAAGACTGGTTGCAAAGTTGGGAAATCATCATCGAACTGTTGGTAGTGATCGCCGCGCTCTGGATGTTCGCGATGCATCAAATGACGACCGACCGACCAATGTTCGAACGGCTTTTGGTAACCGACCGCAACTTCTTTATTTCGCTGAACATGATGCTGCTGGTCGGAATGATGATGTTCGGCATTTTCGCACTGCTGCCGCCAATGCTGCAAAATCTCTACGGCTACACCGTCTACGATACCGGCGTGTTGCTTGCCCCACGCGGCGTCGGAATTCTGCTTGCGATGTTCATTGCATCAAAACTGACCGGCAAGGTTGATCCACGGGTCATCATCTTCACCGGCTTTCTAATGACCGCGTCCTCGATGTGGATCATGACTCAATGGTCGCTCAATATGGATTGGCACTGGATTGTGTATACTGGCCTATTCCAGGGTTTTGGCATGGGCTTTGTATTCATTCCATTAAACGGCGTTGCGTTCTCTACCTTACCGATGCGGATGCGCACAGATGGCTCCGCGCTACTTTATCTGTTCCGCAGTCTTGGGGGCAGTTTCGGAATTTCTATCATGAC
>JANLSY010000119.1:0-8200 GCA_031362665.1 Sphingomonadales bacterium | reverse complement strand
CCGAAGCATCTTTCTCGCCACGCTAACCGACGATGACTTGCTGAAAAACCTGTTTGTCGATCTTTGTGCCGAAGCTGGCGTTTCGATTACGCCACTGCCGCCGACACTCCGCCTGCGCCGCCGCGGCGATCTGACTTTTGCCTTCAACCTCGCCGGAGAAAGTGCTCATGCGCCTGCTCCTGAGGGCGCAAACTACATTATCGGTGGCGCAGACATCGAACCCTACGGCGTCGCGGTCTGGCGCCATTCTTAAACGTTATCAGCGTTCCTTAGTGGCGCTGAATTTCAAGTCGGGGTGCTTTTCCTGCTGATAGCCGACGTCCCATGCCGATCGCGCCATAAAAACCGGATGACCGTCGCGGTCCTTCGCCATGTTGCCGCCGTTGAATGAGGCAAACTCGCTGAGCGCGCTGTCTTCGCCGACTAACCAGCGGGCGGTGTCATAAGGTGCCGGCTCGAGATAGGCATCGACCTTATATTCGGCCTCCAGCCGCGAAATCAGCACTTCGAGCTGCAATTGTCCGACCACCCCGATCACCCAATTGGAACCGATTTCGGGATAGAATACCTGGATCACGCCTTCTTCGCTCAGGTCGTCGAGCGCCTTGCGCAGCTGCTTGGTCTTTGTGGGGTCGCGCAGGATAACGCGCCGCAAGATTTCAGGGGCAAAATTGGGAAGCCCGGTAAAGCGCAGTTCGTTGCGCTCGCTCATCGTGTCACCGACGCGCAGCGTACCGTGATTGGGGATGCCGATGATATCGCCAGGCTCTGCGCTGTCGGCAATCTCGCGGTCCTGCGCGAAAAACAATATGGGGGAGTGGATCGACACCGGCTTGCCGTGGCCCGACGGGATCAGCTTCATGCCGCGCTTGAAGGTGCCCGAGCAGAGCCGCATAAAGGCAATACGGTCGCGGTGCTGCGGGTCCATATTGGCTTGCACCTTGAAGATGAAGCCGGTCACGTCCTTGCCCGCAGGATCGATAGTGCCGATGCTGCTCGGCTGCGGACGCGGCGAGGGGGCATGTTCGGCTATGGCGCCGATCATTTCGGCGATGCCGAACTCCTTCAGCGCCGATCCGAAATAGACCGGGGTCAGGTCGCCATGGCGATAGGCTTTGATATCGAACGACGCATAGCCGGCCTGCGCCAATTCAGCCTCTTCGCAGAATTTCTTGAGGCCGCGTTGGGATAAATGGTCGGCCAGTGACGGGTCATCCAGACCGGTGTGCTGGCTTGCCTTGCCTTCGAATTCCTTCGATGCGCCTGTTGGTTGCATCAACCGGTTGCGGGCAAAATCGTAAATGCCCTCAAACTCTCCGCCCATGCCGATCGGCCAGCTCATCGGGCAGACGTCTAGTGCGAGTTTGTCGGCTACCTCGTCGAGAATGTCGAAGCATTCGCGCCCTTCGCGGTCTACCTTGTTGACGAAGGTGATGATCGGAACCGAACGCATGCGGCAAACCTCAAACAGTTTCAACGTCTGCGGCTCGATACCCTTGGCGGCGTCAATGACCATGATCGCAGAGTCCACAGCTGTGAGTGTGCGATAGGTGTCTTCAGAAAAATCCTCATGCCCCGGCGTATCGAGCAGGTTGAAGACGATGCCGTCCTTTTGGAAGGTCATGACTGAAGATGTGACCGAAATCCCGCGTTGCTGTTCGATCTTCATCCAGTCGGAACGCGCCCGCCGCGCCTGTCCGCGCGCCTTTACTTCGCCCGCGAGATGGATCGCACCGCCCTGAAGAAGCAGCTTCTCGGTAAGCGTGGTCTTACCCGCGTCGGGATGCGAAATAATAGCAAAAGTGCGGCGGTTGAGCGTCATGGTGCGCGCTTTAAGCGATTTCGAGTTAAATGGAACATTTAACGCTCAAGAAATCGCGCGCACAAGGAGCGTGGAGGTTAGCGCTTCAATCCGTTTGTCAGAAAGTCGGCGGCGATATTGGCAATTTCATTAACGTCACGGTCCTCTCCCATGACTCCATAACGGAGCCCTAGAAACACGTTCATACCGACGATGGCCCATGCATGGACATCTTCAACATCGTCCCGTAACTGGCCCTTCTTGGCGGCGTCTTTTAGGCTGGCGACATAGCCAGCGACCGTATTCTCGTAATGCGTGCGGTAGCTGGCGGGATCGACAAACTCGGCTTCGTCGATGATGCGGTACAATTCCTTGTGCTGCCGTACGAACGACAGGAATTCAGCCAGTCCCTTGCGCTCGCCTTCGAGACGGTCGGTTTCTGCAGCTATAACAGGCCCTATGGTATTGCGGACCTGTGCCGACATGTCTTGCACCAGCGCCCGGAACAGCGAATCCTTCGAATCGAAATAAGTGTAGAAGCTGCCGAGTGCGACTCCAGCCCGCTGTGTGATGCTGACCACCGAACTTTCGTGAAAGCCTTTTTCGCCAAACTCTGCCGCAGCTGCGTCGAGCAGCAAACGCAAGGTTTTGCGCCCGCGTTCGGTGCGCGGGGTTTTGGCGGCGGGTGTCATTGTTGCAGATATGCCACGTTGCGTGGTCATTCTCCAGCATCCTCTTATCTAAAGTTGAAACATGGTTCAACTTTCACTATAGCGCAATTCAAGAACGGGTAAAGGCCCGTCATCTTGCAGGAGAGCGACACATGAAATCCCCCAAAATCAGTATTTTCCGTGGTTTTTTGCTGGCGAGCATCGCGGCATCGGGCATGGCATTCGCCGCGCCCGCAATCGCGCAGGATGAAGCTGCCGAAGCCGAAAATGACGGTGCTATTGTCGTTACTGCGCGCCGCCGCGAAGAAAATTTGCTCGATGTGCCGATCGCGGTCAGCGCGTTTTCGGGTGAAGCACTCGAACAGCGCGGGGCGCTCGACCTGACCGATATCGGCAACATCACCCCGAACACCACACTCGAAACATCGCGCGGCAGCAACTCGACTCTGTCCGCCTTCATTCGCGGCATCGGGCAGCAAGATCCCGTCTCGGGCTTCGAGCCGGGTGTCGGCATCTATCTCGACGATGTTTACCTCAACCGCCCGCAGGCAGCTGTGCTCGACATTTATGACGTTGAGCGCATCGAAGTGCTGCGCGGTCCGCAAGGGACGCTCTATGGCCGCAATACAATTGGCGGCGCCGTCAAATATGTCACCAAACGGCTTCCTCAAGAAGTGTCGGTCAAAGTTCGCGGCACTTACGGAACGTATAATCAGGCCGAAGGCGTTATCACGGCTTCCGCTCCGATTGGCGACATCGTCCGCGTCGGCGGTAGCGTGGCACGCCTGTCGCGGGGTGGCTTTGGCGATAACCTGACCACTGGTTTGGAAAACTATAACAAGGATGTCTGGGCCGCACGCGGCACGGTCGAACTCGGCGGTTACGGCGAGCCAGTCTCAATCCGTATCAGCGGTGACTACAGCCGCGACAAAAGCGATCCGCGCGGCGGTCATCGCCTGATCCCCGGCTTGCAGTCGGGCGCACCGGTGCTGAACAACGTGTTCGATACGCGCGGCGGCCTTGTCGATCCTAAGCAGGATATCGAAGCCTACGGCCTTGCGATGAATATCGCGATCGACCTGTCAGAAAGCCTCACTTTGCGCTCGATTAGCGCCTGGCGCAAGGATAGCACATTCACGCCTATCGATTTCGACGCGCTTCCTGCGGTTGATGTCGACGTTCCCGGTGGCTATTTCAACGAACAAATCAGCCAGGAAGTCCAGCTTCTTGTCGATGCCGGGCCGTTGAACGGGATGATTGGTGCATATTATCTCGACGCGACTGCAGACACTTTGTTTGATGTCCGCCTGTTCACGACATTAAATGGCTTGACCGCATTCACCAAAGCCGCTGTCGATACCGAAACTTATGCCGTGTTTGGTGACTTCACCTATGATTTCTCCGACCAGTTTAGCGTCTCGCTTGGCGGGCGCTATACATGGGACGAGCGCACCGCCAACATTCTCCGGCAGAATTATCTCGGCGGCGGTTCGCCCTTCTTTGGCGGTGCAGGGGTTCCATTCGGAGGACCCAGCACCAATTTCAGCGGTAAGCGTAGCTTCAAAAAATTCACCCCGCGTGCGTCGGTAAGCTTCAAGCCAACGCCCGACCACAATATCTATGCAAGCTATAGCCAAGGCTTCAAAGGCGGCGGCTTCGATCCGCGCGGTGTCGGTGCTAACGCGCCCGACCTCAACGGCAACGGCATTCGCGGCGAAAATGACGAGGTCGCCGCGTTCCTGAGCTTCCGCCCCGAAAATGTCACCAGCTACGAAGTTGGTTACAAGGGCAATCTGTTCGATGGCGGCCTCACTTTCGCGCTCGCCGGTTTCTATGCCGACTATAAGGATGTCCAAATTCCCGGCTCGGTTGCCTGCATTGTTGGCGGTTTGCCGTCATTCTGCGGCGTGACATCGAACGCGGGCAAGGCAACTTTCAAGGGCGTTGAACTCGAGTTCAACGCGCGGCTTGGGGAAAGCATCGCCACCGACGGCGACAGGCTCAACCTTTTCGGCGCGGTCGGTTACATCGACGCGCAGTTCGACGAATATATCACCAACATCGCCAGCGTTCCTACAGATGTTGCTGCCTTCCGCCAAATCCAGAATACCCCGGAATGGACCGCGAGCGCGACGCTTGCTTACATGACGCCGATTGGAGCCGGGCGTCTGAATTTGGGTACGACATTGTCCTATCGCAGCAGCACTAACCAGTTCGAAATTCCTAACCCGTATATCGACCAATCTGGTTACGCACTGTTGGACGCCAGCATCGTCTATACGTCGCCCGATGAAAAATGGAGCATCGGCCTTCACGGTAAGAATCTGACGGACAAGGAGTATAAGACATCGGGTTACAGCTTCATCGCGGGTAACGCGACGACCGGTGTGCCTACGCTGGGTGCCAATGGCCTGCCGATTGCCTCGCTCGGGCGTGAGGGAACGTTGACCGCGTTCTACGGCAACCCGCGGCAAGTATTCGTGACCGCCGGGTTGAAATTCTAACGGGGGCAACGCGGGGGTGCCGGGTGGCTAAAACGCCCCGGGCACCTCGCGTTGCGCAACGCTGGGGTCTTGGGGGAGCGGCAACACCTGCTGCTTTAACACAGACGCGGTGTTACTTTGCGCGCTCAGGCCGCCTGCGACGGGCGTGCAGCTGCGGCCCGCAACAAAATCGAGCGCAACACGCAGCGACGCTTCCTGCGGGTCACCCAGCGGTCGGCTGATATCGTCGGTTGCGGCGCAGCTGGCCCCCATTGTGCCAACCAGCCCACCATAATAATCTCCCTGACCAGCCGCATTTTCCTTGGCGAAAGCGACGACACGGATCCGGTCGTCGCAAGCCGTCTGGTCGAGGGCAATCTGGCCTACCGGTTTACCGAAACTATTGCTGCCGACTAAAGCCGCATTGGCGCCCAGGAATGGCGCGAACGCCGCCATCACCAACTCGCTTGCCGACGCAGTGGCGTTGGTCGAGATGAAAGCGATCTTGACTGGTGAAACCGATTGCGCGCCGGGTTGGAATCGCCGCGTTTCGTTTTCCGATGATTTCGAGGCGCGGAAACGCGTGACCGAAAAAACGTCGCTGCTGAAGCGGTTGCCGCCAAGCAAATCGCCCATCACTTCTGCCGTCGAAACCAGGCCACCGCCATTATAGCGGAAATCGATGACGAAATTGGTGATGCCCTGCGCGCGGAAATCGGCAAAGGCGGTGCGTAACTGATTGTCGGCGGTCGAAATGAAAGTGCGCATATTGATATAGCCGACGCGCTGGCCGCCATTGTCGATGACCTTGACACCATAACGCGACGATAGCGGGTCGATATTGAAATTGGTCTTGGTAACTGTCAGGTTGCGCGTGCCATTGGCGTCAGTGACGCGCAGCACGCGTGTGGTCCCGGCGGTGCTTGGCCCCAGTGCCTCGCTGACGCCAGCGGCACCCTGTGCGGCGATGATGCTGCTGACCGTGGCGAGATTGGCTTCGGTCGTACCGATGGCGAGGATCTCGGTCCCGCGATCGATTCCGGCAGCAAGTGCAGGGGCACCCTCGAACGCCTCCATGATGAAAACACGGTTGCCTTGATAAAGAAGTCGTATACCAAATCCGGCCGTCGCTCCTGAAGAGAAAAAGGCATTCTCTTCGGCAATCGAGGTGATGTAGGTGAAGAACCTGTCCTTGCCCTGCGCGCGCGCCGTCGCAGTCAACGCGTCGATATAGGCTTGCACCGTGCTGTAGGGCGTCGGACTAAGCGAGGCCGGCAGTGTCTCGGGAAACAGGTACCACTCGTTCAACACAGAGAACGCAAAATTCTGGCGGTTAGCAAGGCTACATGTGCTCGATGTCGGCGGCGAGACGGGAGGCGTCGTGGTCGTGGGCGGAACGGTGACCGTGCCGCCCGAACCACCTCCGCTCCCGCCGCCCCCGCAAGCGGTTGCGCCTGCCGCAAGTACAAGGATGAAGCTTTTGAGCGACCGTTTCTTCATGCTATGTATTTCCCGAAACTATATTGACTTGGTGCCTAACTGCACTGGATGGGAATGTCCGGCAAGATAGTTCAGTTGGCGAGGATGATATTCATCCGGAAGCTACGTGCGCCGCCGGGCAAAAGATGCATGATACCGGGCTTGTTGGCAAATTCGCCACTATAGCCTTCGGGGTCGGCATGTCCCGCCCAAGGCTCGACGCATATAAAAGCGGCACCCGGTTTCGTCCAAACACCGAGCATCTGGGTATCGGGAAATTCGATATTAAGCGATGCGAAACCCGGAGCCCCATAGGACAGCCGATGGCTGTTTAGTTCGCGCCAGACCAGTGCATCATCCTCGAACAACGCATCGCGCAGCCGGATGGTGCTTCCATCAACCGGCGACGGCACGGTATCGGGCGCGATGGTGCCATAAGGGGTCACGCGCGCAAGGCTGGCCGGTTCGTCCTGTTCGAAACGGATGACATGGTCCTCGCGTGCCCCGCCGGTGGGCAGCGGCCAAGCAAAGGCGGGATGATAGCCAAAACTGAAAGGCATATCGCTGTCCCCGGTATTGCGAACTGTAACGGTCTGGTGAAGCGTTTTGCCTTCTATGCTGAAATGCGCATCGAGTTCGAAGGCGAACGGATATTGCGTTTGGGTTGCTTCGTTATCGACGAGCCGGAACAGCGCGTCACTCGCTGATCTCTCAACCAGACTGAACAATGATTTACGTGCAAAGCCATGCTTCTGCATCGCATGTCTGCGGCCGTCTACGTGTAAGCTGTCGTCATGCAGTCGGCCAACGATGGGGAACAGCAAAGGTGCGCGCCCCGACCAGTATGCCGGATTGGCATCGGTCA
This sequence comes from Sphingomonadales bacterium, assembly GCA_031362665.1. Lineage (GTDB taxonomy): Bacteria > Pseudomonadota > Alphaproteobacteria > Sphingomonadales > Sphingomonadaceae > Sphingorhabdus_B. The sequence continues at coordinate 901 of JANLSY010000119.1, read as the reverse complement.
TTAACTCGCGCCCGTGCGCGTCTTTCAGGCTTTGTAACTCTGCGCCCAGCGGACTGATTGACGCCGCCAGATCTCCCGACGAAATCGCAACACTTTCAGCCACGCAGGCTGCCACCGAGCTTTGCAGCAGCCGCAATGACGCGTCCGGAAATGGCCTTGAGATCGTCTTCGCTGTAGCTCTTTTCCAAAGGTTGCAACGTCACTTCGAAAGCGAGCGACTTCTGGCCTTCAGGTACGCCCTGTCCGGTGAATTGGTCGAACAGTTGGACATTGACGATATTGTCCTTGTCCGAGCCTTTGATTGCACGAACCAGATCGCTAGCGGGCAAATCAACGGGCACAAGGAAAGCAAAGTCACGGGTAACAGATTGCAACGCGGGCGGCGTGAAAGCCGAGCGCATGAAACCTGAACTCTTCTTTGCCGGAATCGCATCGAGATAGATTTCCGCCGCGACTACAGCGCCATCGAGATCGAACGCCTTGGCCGTTGCCGGATGAAGTGCACCGAATGCGGCCAACACATTTTTCGGCCCCATGCGTAGCGTTGCGGACTGTCCGGGATGATAATGGTCGCCAGCATCTGCCATGATCATCAGGCCATCGGTTGAAACGCCTGCTGCCGCAAGCAAAGCCAGGACTTCGGCCTTGGCATCATAAGCGTCAAACTTGGTGGCTTTACCGTTCGCCCAACTTCGCGCGGATTTTTCGCCTGTCAGCAATATGCCTGCCGTGAGTCTTTCGCCGTCGGCCAGATAGCGCCGTCCGATTTCGAACAGCCGTACCGACGAAGCGCCGCGGTCGATATTGCGTCGCGCCGCCGAAAGCAGGCCAGGCAGCAGCGAAGGCCGCATCACCTTCATGTCCTCGCTAATGGGATTTGCGACAACTGCGTATCCGCCGC
>JANLSY010000187.1:0-10096 GCA_031362665.1 Sphingomonadales bacterium | reverse complement strand
CTCAATTATACCAAGAATGGCATGATCTATGGCTCAAGACTTTACGACGCCACCCGCTCGCTGCGCATCTCAGACCCTGAATTCGCTGCCAATCTCGACGAGCATTTCCGGCAATGCGTCTTCTATGACGTTCTGCTCGGTCGCTATTCGATGAAGCAGCTCGCCGAGAGCAGCGATATCTGGATGACGATTGCACCCGGTAGCCAAGCGCGCGCGCAAAAATTCCTCACCCGCGACGCTGGCAGCGGCACGGTCAGTGCCAATATCGTCACGTGCCGCGAAGCCTACACGAACCTCAACACCCAGTGGACCGGCCTGATTGACGGCATGGGACAGATATTCGGCCGGCAGCTCTATCCGAACCAGACCGCAGCCCTTGCCAAAGCCAAATTATTTGCCGACCTGCCTATAGCCTATCAATATTTGACCGGCGTCTCGACAAACGCAACCGACATCTTCAAACAGACGCTGACCATCAATGCAATGAGCCAGGCGATGCATGGCTTTGGCGGATCGAGCGGCGCCAGCAATGTCGATGTCTATGCCCAGACCCGCGCTGATATCCAGACCGAGCGCACCTATAGCTCGATTGCCAACAACGCGATGAAATGGGTACCGCTACTGAATGTCGTTCTGACCGTATTATTCTACGCGCTGTTCCCTGTGCTGTTTCCACTATTCCTGATGCCCAAGACCGGACCGCTGGCGCTCAAAGGCTATGTAACTGGCTTCTTCTATCTGGCTGCGTGGGGACCGCTGTTCGTGATCTTGCACATGATGCTGATGTTCAAGGGGGCTGCCGATATGACCGCGGCTACCGGCACCGGCGGCATGACGCTCGCAAGCTTCACCGGTATGGCCGACGTAAACAGCGATATCGGGATATTGGCTGGCTATCTGATCGCCTCTGTCCCCTTTCTGGCGGGCGGCGTCGCCAAGGGAGCGATGGCGATCTCACACCATGCCACCTCTTATTTGAACCCAAGCCAGAATGCAGCCGAGGAAGCGGCGCGGGAAGCCAGCACCGGCAATGTCTCGCTCGGCAATAGCAGCTTAGAAAATTCAAGCGTGATGACCCGGCAATTTGCCCAAGGAACGACAGCGCCCTCGTTCACTTATGGTGCGGCCCAGACCAAAGGCTATTCGGGCAGTGGGACGCTCACAACAAGCTTTGCCGAAGGCAGCTATGACCAGCTGCCAACGTCAAGCTATCCGTTCACGCCAACGCTTGGTCAGGAGTTCACATCGCGGCTGTCCAATATGGCCAGCCAGAGCCGCGGTAACAGCGAGACTTTCTCGAACCTCGCCCAGCAGTCGACTTCGAGCGCGGTCACGCAGTTCCGCGAGCTCAGAAATCAGGTCAGCAAAGGCAGCAGCTTCGAGACTGCAACAGGTCAGAACAATTCTGACAGCGTACAAACCGCATTTAACGAGGTCGATCAGGCATCCAGCAATCTGCAACGCACTTATGGCCTGTCCCGCAGGGCAGCCGACGATATCACGACGTCATGGTTTCTCAATGGTGAGGCATCGGCTGGTGCGAAAGGATCTGCAGGCATCTTTAATGGCGGAGCTGGACTCAAAGGTGGCCGAAATCAGTCATGGACCGATAGCGATATTGGCATTGCGTCAGAAGATCGCTCTCGGATTATGGGAAGTCTCCAGCAGATATCGGATAGCCGAAACTGGTCGAGTACGCGCGATGGGTTTGTTCGGACGGTCAGTTCGTCGAGCAGCTCTTCTGTGTCCACCAGTGCCAGCGGCATGAACGCCTCGCTGACCGAGGCGCAAAGCTATACCCGGGAAGCCCGCAGGTCTGAAGAGATTGCAAACCGTCTGGAACAACAGGCATCGTTCTTCGAAGGCAATAGCGCCAATGGCAGCCTCAATCTTTCGCAAGCGTACCGCGAATGGGGTCTTGGAGAAATCGAACGCAATCGTGATTATTACGGAAATGCGCGCTTCGATGACATAGACTTCCAGTTGGGCGCGCAAGGTCAGGCGCTGCAAGCACGGTTCATCGACGGCTATGCCGACGAGCTACGCAGCGACATCCAAGACCAAGTCGTGCTTACTCCCGGTCAGCCAATTGAGCGACCGAATGTTTCAAGCGCTTCCGATGTTCGGGGGAAATCCGCTGTCGGTTCGGCTGGAAATCGGGACACGGTGAGCCCAGTTATCGACAATGAGAGCATTCGCGATGAAGTTGGCCAAGCTCAGCAATCGGGCAAAGCGCGCATTGAAACTGTGCGGAGTTATTTGGGCAGTGTAACGAAATCAGCCAACGGAGCTAGCGAAGAAGCTGCCGATGCCGTCAAAGAGTGGGAACGCTAGAAACTGAAATCAAAGTACGTCTTGCCAAATCACGAAGCCAAAAAATGCGATGAATAGCATCGCGACCATTAATCCGGCGAAGCGTATCCAAGGGTCCGCCCAAGCCTTCTTCATCCGATATTCGGTCAGACGATTCTCATGAATTGCCTGATCAATTTCAGCTAAGCCTTTCCATTGGCCGGCGCCGTTTTGATTGTGGGGTTCATTGCTGCCCGTATCGTTTTGGATGCTCATCTACAGTCTCCATGCTCTGGTTCATACCTTACCGGCAGCCTCAACTCTACTGACTGAAGCGAGACGTTAAAGGTAATGTGCAGCGAATTGAACATGCCACATTTTCATCCCAACAACCAGAAAATGTCGCTGCTTTCAGCGGATATGATCGAAGCGGTTTTGCGGCATGTTGCCTGAGTTGCACGTGCTCGCACTGCGAGCCAACCCAAAAACGGCACCCTTTCAACGGCGCGACGCCGCCGGATGCCCTGCGCGCGGGTCTGGGCGACAGCGGGCGTCCGGCAAGGAGAGAGGCAAGAGTGCCAGCGGGTCAGATCAAATACGCCGCGCCCTGATTGAGCGCGCGAAATCAGAGCGCGCCCAGCAATAATCCCGCTCATCCTAAACTTATCAAATTTTGACCCTCTTGCCAATTGTTCTATATTTGTTCCATAATGCTCGTATGACACGAATCGACCCAGATGCTCTCGCCACGCACATTGAGGTTGCTCTCACATGTGCACCGCTCGATACCTTAACCGCACTGCAAGACAGTGACAGTCAGCGCCGCCGACGTGCGACCTTCATTCTGGCGCAGCACCTCGCTGATCGTCTTGGATGTTTTGAGATATCCGGGTCAGACCTTGGCTTTGATGCAAGACAGCAGGCGTCATTATTTCAGGAAGTGCCTCGTGCGGTGAGGTGAGCCGGGAGCCGCCTTATGGCTGGGTGCCGGGTAAAGAAAACTACCGGCCAATCCGCACATTGTTCGAGTGCGCGCTGTACAACCGATATCTTCGTGTCACGTGCTGGCAGTGTAAACACAGCGTCATCGTGGATGCACCAGGCCATTGGTGGCGGTGTGAGCAACATGGCTTGAGCGATAGTATCGGCGCATTTGTCCGGCGCTTGCATTGCAGTCAGTGTTTTAAGAGGTCTGGTATCAAGGTACGCCAGCCAAAGGTTGAGCAAACCGGCGACGAACCCAAAGGCCCTTTGCTGCCGAGCCCGGATCATTATACATGGAAGCGGATCGTCAACCGGCAAAGGTCTTAAGGGGCCAGATATGTGCAACCTGTACGAGCATTACACTACGGGCATGAATGCGATATTTGGCAAAAGCCTTGCTGAAATGCTCGCCGGTGAGAATCTGCCGCCCTCTCAGGTCTATCCGGCAAGCCCAGGTATCGTAATCACCTCGGATATGACGGTGCGCAAAATGACATGGGGATTCCCTGTGGTGTCGAAGGGCAAGGATGGGCACCTCCTCAAACCTAAGCCGGTCAACAATGCTCGGACTGACAAATTAGGCAGCCCCTTCTGGAGCGCGACCGTTCGCGAGCGGCGTTGTCTGATACCGCTTGATCGGTTTGCCGAGGCTGAAGGCAATAAAGGCGCAATGACCAGAACTTGGTATTCAATGCCTGACCGCGAGCAATTCCACTTCGCCGGAATATGGCGGGAAAGCGTCGAATGGGGAAATGTCTATTCAATGGTGATGACTGAAGCAGCTGGCGTAGTTGAGCGTATTCATAACAGAATGCCAGTCATCCTCGATCCAGGCGCATACGATACTTGGTTGTCGGGTCAGGTCGGTGAAGCCAAGGCGCTTTGCATCCCATATGAAGGCCAGCTAAACGAGAACCGAACCAACGATTTATGGGTAAAGCGGTGAAAGAACGCATATTAAAAATCGAGTTTGCAGTTCTGATGATTGCGTTCTGGGCCTCAATCATTGGTTGGCCATTTTATAATTGGTTATCGTCATAAACTGTGGGGACCGGGAGACCACGCCTTCCGGCACGGTGTCGATAGCAGCTAGCAGTTCACCCCCAACACTTACCTGCAAACCTCGCGCAACAATGGCCAAATCCGGCTGACTGCAGTTGCAACTAATTGTATGAATTTGCAATAATGACCATTGGTATATGGGCCACTCGCATATCAAATGTGGATGCGCGTCGAGAAATATGATGTAAACTTCACGTCATGAGCTTCGCACTACTCCTTGCCGCCGCCGTCATCCCAGCCGGTCAATCGTTTCAATGTACGCCAATAAGGGTTTGGGATGGTGACGGACCGATCTGGTGCGCCGAAGGTCCGCATGTTCGGTTGTCGGGAGTAGCAGCTCGTGAAATCAACGGGACATGTAGTGCTGGCCATCCCTGCCCTGACGCAGATCCCATCGAAGCGCGCGATGCGTTGGTAAGTCTAATCGGGCGCGCCACCGGCGTGTCGCGTGAAGGGCATATCTTGGTCAAAGGACCGCGCATGACTTGTGTATCTGATGGCGGTGCAGGTGGAAGCAGAACAGCTGCATTTTGCTACTCACCGCAGTCAGGCGATGTGTCTTGCAACATGGTAGATGGTGGATGGGCTGCAAAGTGGCAAAAATATTGGCGTGGGCACCGATGCCAATGACACCGGAACGCCATATTTGGGCCTGTGCTAATACAATCATCACGCAACATGGTGAAGACGCATGGTTTCAAGCTTCGATGCGTGCTGACGCATTGTTTGAAGCTGGCGATCTCGATGGCCACAACATGTTCAAGGCGATCTTGTTACGCATTGAAGAATTACAGCGATTAGTACCGATCGGGTCGGTTCAATAGCCGGTAGGGCGCAGTGGAATAACTGCGCCCTACTAAAACTAAATTAACCTGCGGTCGTCGGAGCAGCAGCAACTTCGGCGGCAACTGGAGCGGCAACTTCAATCGGCTTTGGCGCTGCCGCAGGTGCAACTGTGAATACAATATCCTCATCCAGATAAGCGCTAATTTGGCCACCTGCAGGAATTCGTGCGCTTGTCCCTGTTACGAAGAACCCGACAAGTGGAACGAGAGCGATCGCACCGACGACACCGGCAGTTCCGGTAACACCCTTGTCGTCGAATGCGCCGGACATACGGATTGTACGGCCATTGAGCGACATATTCAAAACACGTCCTTCAACCTTTCCTGACTTCCCCCACATTCCCTTGTTACGAACGGCCGTGAGCTCGCCAGTAACTGGCGTGCCTTTCGGAACAACCGTTATGCCATCGACGACGATGTTCTCGGCAACTTCCAACCGCGGTCGGTCACCAACTTTAGATGCTTTGTCTTCGGTGGTAATCTCGTGAAGAAAGCTCACACGTACCTGCGCTCCGCCCCTTAGAACACGGGTAGCTGTGTCTGAACCTGGTTCAGAGGCCAGCGGTGCGGCAGTGATTGTCGAAGTCGGTTGAGATACAATGGTCGCCTGATCGTCAGCGTAAACCGCAGTTGCAGACACGAGCAGACCGCAAAGAATCAATTTTTTCATAATGCCCCCCTTAAAGATCGAACGAGCTAAGCAGCAATATTTGGAATGGCAAGTAGCAACTAAGTATCTGGCGATGTTACATTTGAGGTCGCTCACTGGACTTTGCCAAATCAGTACCGCATCATCGCGTTAAGGGGGCCAGAAAACATGCAACACATCGGTCTGATCGCCGCATTAGGCATTGCAATAATTCCGACAAACCTATGGGCACATGGCGGAGGACTGGCGGCGGATGGTTGTCATAACGACAGGAAAAATGGAGGTCGCCATTGTCATCGCGGCGATGGCGGCGCAGCACCCCCGCCTCAAAGGGCACTTAGCGGATCGCTGTATTTTCCGAATTGTGCATCAGCACGCGCTGCGGGCGCTGCACCAGTTCGAGCGGGCCAAGCCGGATATGGCAGGCATCTGGATAGGGATGGCGACGGGATAGGTTGCGAATAGTTCGATGACATTGTCTCCGACGCGAATGGCTGAACGTTGGACGTTGCCGACAGTCCGGTAATAGGGCATTGCCGGGGTAAGCTGCCGTTCGTTCACGGGATGAGACTGCGTCCGCTTAGCGCCCTTATCTCAGTCATTGAGCGCCGACGCCCGAGATTCCACAAGCTGTCACTCGCACGACGGAAGCGGGCTACCGGAATGATCAGCCTTCGAGTATCCCGCAGGACTGACGCGCTTTCCATCTACCCGCCGTCAACTACGCGCTCTGTTCCGAACAAAGTATTTCTTGAAGCCGCCCAGGATACTATAATGAAGTCTAAGGAGCGTCACGACTGAAACACCTCTGTGACACACTACTGTGACATCTCCCGCTCAGAAGTGCCTAAAATTCGACATGTAACTAATTGATTTTAAAAGATGCACTACAGGACTTGAAAAAGGAGACCCGCCAAGGTAGGATAATTAATAAATTAAGCAGTGTGACATCATGACTTTCAGCATTTCCAGCTACTTGCACGAGCTTGGTCCGAGCCGTTCCGCTATGATCGTGGCGGCACTCAAAAAAGAAGGTGTGTCGGCCGCCGCTGCGCGTCAGCGCGTCTCCAGAGCAAAGCCACCGGTCTATTCATTTCCGCTAGGCCTCTTGCCGAAAGGCGAATTCTTTCTCTACCTTCAGGACCAGCGGAACACCGAACAATTCTGGGGCAACTTCATGCGCGATTTGCGCGCATCAGGCTCGGTTTATGGTGCCGCGATCGACGGAATGAGCGCACGTGGGGGACTGGTCACCAAGGATGCGTTTAAGGTGATTAGCGGCGCGCCAATCCTGCCGATTGAAGGTCAGCTTTCGGTCGACGTCGTCGCACAGACGCTGATCAAAGCCAGCTTCATGAAGGAAGTTGAAACAGCCGATCACGGCATGTGCTATCAAATTCAGCCCAGCCTCCATTCGCACGGGTTCGGAAACATGCGGGCGCGGATGCTTACCGAAGGCGTCCTGCTCGACGCGGTACGCGAGTGGGCGCGGCACATTGGGATGGCTGGGTTCAATTCCATTCGCATTCGCGGTGAGGCGGACTTGAAGGCAATCGGACCTTTCGCCTTCGATCTCGCAGGGCCGAGCTATCTCTTGCCACTCAAGGGCCAGGGCTCGCAACCGGGATTTTTGGTCGCCGACGCATTTGCCGAGGGGATGCTCGAAGAGTCCGATATTCAGTATTTCATCCGCAAGGCGAGAATGCTCAAATCCTTCCTGCCCAAGATAGGCGTGATGTCGATGCTCGTCGCGGAGAGCTTCACGGGCGCAGCCCTGAAAGCAGGCCATGCCGCTGGCATCATGATGGCGACCCCGAAAGACCTGTTTGGCCGTCGGGTTGGAGCCGCCCTCGTGACGCTCATGGAAACGCTGAACAATGCGGCGGCTTACGCTTCAACCAGTCCCGAGCGTCTCACCCAAATGCTCGACACGCTGACGGAGATTGAGGGTCGCGCAGGCAACCTGCGCGGAATTCTCTTCGAGTTGATGGCAGGCTATCTGGCCCGCAGGGACGCCGTTTCGATTGAGATGGGCGTGACTGCCCGCGATCCCGTCACGGGCAAGACCGCCGACATCGACATTCTAAAAATCAAAGCTCTCGGAAGCGAGGCGGCGACAATCGAAGCTAAGGGCAAAATGCCCGGCGGATCGCTTTGCAAAGCGGAAGTTGAAGAGTGGATTGCGAAGTTGCCAACATTCCGAGGCCATTTACGCGCCCACCCAACCTTGCGTGAGGCGAAACAGGTCTTCGAGATTTGGACGACTGGCACAATTGACCCGGATGCGTTGGCGCTTCTGCAAAGCACCAAAGCCAAATGGACCAAATCAGATATAAATTGGAAGGACGGAAAAGGTGTTTTGGAGGTGGCAACGGCCGGGAAGGAGAAGGCCATCACAGATGCGCTTTACCAGCATTTCTTGTCGCACCCTCTGTCGGAAGTGAACAAAATCGTCGCTGCGCCGCCGACGCCCGCATTGCCGGGCTTTCTAAATCCCACACCAACTGAAACAGCGATTGTCTCTTACGGGGTGGGAAAGCTCATTCCCTAGCCTTACGAAACCGCCTTTCCGTTTTCTCCAGTCGCAGCTTCCGATAGGATTTCGTGATGCCAGATCAACCCACCCAACCAGCCCCGCCCTTGGCCGAGGCTCCATATATCCGCCTTCTGATGATTAAGCGGTTCCGGGGGATCGAAAAGCTAGTCTGGTGCCCCGGTCGCGGCGTGAACATTCTTCTCGGCGGTGGTGATGTCGGCAAGACGACCATCCTCGAAGCAATCGCTCTGCTGCTCAACCCGACCAACGCCAGCACCTTGTCTGACTCTGATTATTGGCAGCGGAAATATGAGGACGGTTTCGAGGTCGGCGCCATCATGGCTTTGCCGTTGTCGTCGGGCATAGCTGACCAGAAGAAGACGGTCTGGCCTTGGCATTGGAACGGAAAGACCGCGAAGATTCCGGACATGGAAGCAGGCGATGGTCATGTCGATGATCCTGTCTATTGCCTTCGCGTTTCCGGCACGCCGGACTTCGAGTTGCAGCACGAGATTTTGCAGCCCGATGATACCGTTGATCATTTTCCTGTTTCGGTGCGGAGGAATATCGGCCTGGTCCGGTTAAGCGGCGATGATCGCAATGATCGGGATCTTCGCCTCATCCAAGGCTCGGCGTTGGAGCGCCTGCTGAGCGACAAAACTTTGCGGTCCCGGCTTGGCAATGAAATCGCGAAGACCGACGTAAAAAGCGTTCTACAAGATGACGCGAAAACCGCCCTCGATACGCTCGATGAGCGTTTCAAGAAGCGGGCTCTGCCGACCGATCTGAGCCTAGGCCTCGTCGGCGGGCCAGGTTTCTCGCTCAATGCACTTATTGGCTTGACGGCCACCAAGGACGGCACCTTGCTGCCTTTGTCTAGCTGGGGCGCTGGCACACGACGGTTGGCCGCGCTTGAAGTGGCGGCAGCGCATCAGGTCGAGCATCCCGTCATGGTCGTGGATGAGATCGAACGCGGGCTGGAATCCTACCGTCAGCGCGTTCTGATGGAAGAACTAATCGCCCGGCCCTCACAGGTGTTCGTCACCACGCACAGCGCGCCTGCCGTGAATGCCGCAGTCGGGGCCAGCCTTTGGTATGTCGATGCAGGCGGTGCCGTTGGCGAACTGCCCGCAGCAATCGGCCCCCAGCAAAAGCGCGACCCTGAAACCTTCCTCGCGCGTGTTGCGATTATAGCCGAAGGGGCGACGGAGGTCGGCTTTGTCACTACGCTTATCAACCGATCCTTGGGCGAAGATATGCGTCGCTATGGTATTTGGGTCAGCGACGGCGGCAGCAACTCAGAAGCCTTGACCGTTTTGCGCGGCCTCTCTGACAGCGGCCTGAAAGTCGCTGGGTTTGCCGACAATGAAGGCACGCAGACTGGCCTTTGGGCGGAAGTGAAGGCGAAGCTCGGCGATCTTCTGATGCGCTGGCCGGAAGGATGTTTGGAATCAAACTTCATCCCCCATCTGACCGACGATCAGCTCGAAGCCTTCATCCGCGATACCGATGGTGACGACGGCGAGCGCTTGCGGACTTTGGCAGACCGGGCAGGCACAGAAGATAAAACTCTGGCTGCGATCCAGGCAGCGACGGAAGACTTCAAAAAACTTATGATCGAGGCGACCTGCGGCAGCGTCACGGAGGGTTTGCCGGATGCCACCAAGAAGGCTTGGAAAAAGCACGGCCAGCGCTGGTTCAAATCCTCTGCCGGCGGCGTCGAGCTTG
>JANLSY010000058.1:0-7354 GCA_031362665.1 Sphingomonadales bacterium | reverse complement strand
GATCCCCAGGCTTTATATCCTTTTTCCACCCGCATAGTATTTGCCGCATAAAGACCGTAATTAACGATACCGAATTCCCGACCTGCTTCCCAAACAGCCTCATAAAGTGCCGCAAGATCGTCCATCGCCGGATGCAATTCCCAGCCAAGTTCGCCTGCATAAGACACGCGCAATGCGCGCATGTTGATGCCCGCGATGCTGATTTCTTGCCCACTCAACCAGCGGAAACCTTCGTTACTGAGGTCCGCGTCGGTAAGCTTTGCCAGCACGTCCCGCGAGCGCGGGCCATTCATCACCAACACGCCAAGGTCCATAGTCAGGTTGCGGATAGTCACATCCTCGCTCGGCAATTTACTCTGGATCAGAAGGTCCCAATCGCGTTGCTCGGCCGCAGCTGCGGATAGGCAATAGAAATGATCGTCGGCAAAGCGCGTCACAGTCATTTCGCCGTAAATGCGGCCCTGTACTGAGAGTGGATGAACAAGGCCAATGCCGCCCAGCTTCTTCGGCATCCGGTTTGCGCAAATACGGTTGAGAAAAGCCTCTGCATCCGGTCCGGTCACATCATATTTGGCAAATCCTGACAGATCGAGGACGCCGACGCGTTCGGCGACTGCCTTGACCTCGGCGGCTACTGCCGCGAAACTGTTGGTGCGGTGATAGCCGCCTTCTTCCTCAGCGCCATCGAGCGAGAAATATTTTGGTCGTTCCCAGCCATAAGTTTCGCCATAAACGGCGCCAGCTGATAGCAATCGGCCATATAGTGCACTGACTTTTTGTGGCCGGCCATCGGGCTCTTCTTCGCCGGGCAGCCGGGTTGTGAAGGTCATCCGGTAATCAAGGAACACCTTGTCGCGGCTGTAATCTTCATCAGCATAAGGACCATATCGACGCGGATCGAATTCGGTCATGTTGATGTCGGCATCACCGAACACCATCCACTGCGCGAGATATTTGCCTGCACCGCCGCCCTGCGCAATGCCAAAGCTCGTCCCACAGCAATGCCAGAAATTTGTCAGGCCAACCGCTGGTCCCAGCAGCGGTCCGCCGTCTGGCGTATGCGGAATTGCTCCGTTGACGAAGCGCCGGAGGCCGACTTCACCGAAAATCGGCATCCGCTCAATCGCCCGTTCGAGCCAGGGGGCTATCCGCTCCAGATCTTCGGGGAAAAGCTCGCTGGTGGAATCCCATTCAGGGTTCCCGCCGCGCGGCGCCCAGGCTTCGGCCAAGCCCGTGGTCTCATAGACGCCGATCAGCCCGCTTTTTTGCTCCTGCCGGAAATAGCCCGAAACATGCGGACAGCGCATGACGGGAATTTCCTCGTCGCGCTCCTTGAATGCGGGGATCGGATCGGTGACGACATAATGATGCTCCATATTGGTCACCGGAATGTCAATGCCCGCCATCTGCGCCACTTGCCGCGCATAGCAACCCGCTGCGTTCACGACGATTTCGGCTCGGACTGTGCCTTGCTCGGTCTCGACATCCCATTCGCCCGATGGCAACTGCGCAAGGCCGGTCACGCGGTTCTTGCGCACAATCTTCGCGCCCATATTTTTTGCGCCTATGGCAAGCGCGTTGCAGATGCCCGAAGGGTCGGCATGGCCGTCTTCGGTTGTGCGTGCTCCCGCAATCACGCCATCCAGCGTCATGAAAGGATTGTGACGGAGGATTTCCTGCGGCGGAATAATCTCCATTTCGAACCCGATGATTTTCGAAAGCCCGTGAATATATTTGAACCAGGACAGTTCACGCTCATTGGTCGCAAGGCGGATGCCGCCTGATTTGTGCCAACTGACATATTGCCCCGTCAGCCCTTCCAGCTGAGGGTATAGTTGGTTTGAATAAGCGTGCATCTTCGCAAGATTATAGCTGCCGGTGATGTTTGGGCACTGCCCCGCCGCATGCCAAGTCGAGCCAGATGTTAGTTCATCCTTTTCAATCAGCAGGCAATCGGTCCAGCCAAGCTCGGCTAGATGGTAAAGCAATGAAGCCCCCATGATGCCACCGCCTATAATGACAACCCGCGCCGATGTTTGCATGAAAGCCCTGCTCCTTCGGACGAACCTTAGGGCGGGTTTGAGGTTAGGCACAAATGGGGATTATGACGGGACCGGTTAAAAAAATTTTTAGATTGCAATCAGCCATGCCTGTAAGGAGCGCCTCTTAAGTTCATTATATGAAAGTTCGGCTATGAGGGTTGTGTTGGTTACCGGTGCTGCGCAGGGAGTTGGCTTTGTCACGGCGAAGCTGTTTGCGGAAACAGGCTATCATGTTGTCATGACAGACGTGCAACCGCTGGACGCGCAGGTCGAAGTATTGGTAGCAAACGGCGGGAGTGTCTCCGCGCTTTCCGGTGATGTTTCCTCCGAAGCCTTCATCATAGAACTAGCCGAAAAAATTGCGCGTGAGCACAACGCAGTGGACGTGCTCGTCAACAATGCCGGCATCAGTCTGATATGCCCCGCCGAAGATACAAGTATCGAACAATGGCAACGAGTGATGAGCATCAATCTGACCGGACCCTTTTTGCTGTGCAGGGAACTTGGCAAGCAGATGCTTGCGCGTCAGAAAGGCAATATTGTCAACGTCGCATCGATCGCAGGCCTTCACGGCGTTATCGACCGCGCGGCCTATAATGCATCAAAGCACGGACTGGTTGGACTGACACGGACACTAGCTGCGGAATGGGGCAGTCGCGGTGTGCGGGTAAATGCCGTTTGCCCCGGCTGGATTAAAACCGAGATGGACGAGGCAGATCAGGGTTCAGGGGCTTATTCGGATACAGACATCATCAACCGCGTCCCAATGGGCCGTTTTGCAAAACCCGAAGAAGTGGCCCGGGCAATTTCATTTCTGGCGCAGGAAGACAGCTTTATCAATGGTATCAGCTTACCGGTCGACGGTGGATGGATAGCTGACGCCAGCTGGGATGACCTTCGTGTGAAAAAACGATGAAGCATGAAGTGTACTCTTGCCGTGATCGGCGTGTTAAGGACCGTCATCGCAAAGTCACACATCTGACCTAAAATGGCCGAGCCTGAAACGTTGTCCCAACTTTAAAGCGAAACCCGATGACGACTATTTCCATTTCGATACCAAAGATAGATCTGCAAGCGTACGTTTTGTGCGCCATACGCGCAGTGTGGATTGCAGTGCCTTTGGTCATATTGCTACCCCTGCATTTGATTTGGCACCTTTTGAAGTTACCCTCGCCTTGGGCAATGCTGTTTCTGCGAATTGCCGCACGCGCGCTTGGGGCGAAAGTCAAAGTCTATGGCAAGCCGTTGCGCAAAGATGTTTTCTTCGTCGCCAACCATTTGTCATGGCATGACATTCCCATTTTGGCGGGCATCACGGGTACGGCTTTCGTGGCGCAGGACGGCGTTCGCGACTGGCCGGTCATAGGCTGGCTCGCGAAAGTTAACCGCACAATATTTGTCAGCCGGACCGACAAGCACAATGTCTCCCGCCAGGTTGCCGAGCTGCGTGAAGCCATCGCCGAAAACTGGTCAGTCACGCTTTTTCCGGAAGGTACGACCTCGGACGGGCGAGGCCTTTTGCCATTCAAGCAACCGTTGTTTGCGACGCTGGCTCCACCACCCAAACCGATGATGATCCAGCCGGTATTACTCGATTTTGGCAAGGTTGCGCCCGAAATTGCCTGGATTGGCGAGGAAACCGGTTGGGAAAGCGCTTGGCGCGCATTTACGCGACCGGGAAGCTACGATGTCGGCGTCCACTATCTTGAGCCGTTCAATCCCGGGATGCTAGCGGACCGCAAAGCAGTTTGTGCGCTTGCGCGTGCCCGCCTTGCCACCGCTCTGTCGGCGACGCTTGGTCATGCGGTTTCATAACAAGGTCGCTGGATAACGACGTCGTCCGACTACCGAACTGCGGTTGCTTGATACAATCAGCGCAAAATATTTCACACAATTGCCCAAATTTTTCAATTGTAGGCAATTGCGCGCGGGGCTCTAACTTCCGCCTGAAGTCGTGGCAATCATCGGTTTTTTGGACGTGCAACCCACGTTCTGGAGCGGTGATTGAACCACTGGGAGGTGAACTGGGCGCTATCATGAAAATCGGATTTATCGGTCTCGGCAATGTGGGTGGGAAGCTGGCGGGAAGCCTGATCCGCAACGGACATGATGTGACCGTTCGCGATCTTGATGACGCACTTGTCGCGGAATATGTAGGGCGTGGTGCGAAATCGGCGGCATCTCCGAAAGCGCTGGGCGAATCTGTCGACCTCATCGTCACCTGTCTGCCTTCACCTGCCGCCAGTTCGGCAGTAGCCGAAGGCGAAGACGGATTTTTGCAGGTCATGCGTCCGGGCCAGGTCTGGCTTGAAATGAGCACTACCGATTATAGCGAAATCATCCGCCTCGGCGCATTGGTCGAAGCGCGAGGTGCCATGTTTATGGAATGTCCTGTTTCGGGGGGCTGCCACCGCGCCGACACCGGCAACATCGCGATATTTGCAGGCGGTCCCCGCGCCGCTTTTGAGTTTGTCTTGCCGGTTCTCACTACGATGGGTCGACGCATACTGCATACCGGTGACTTGGGAACTGCATCGCAGCTCAAGGTGATGACCAATTATCTCTGCACCGTTCATTTGGTAGCACTTGCCGAAGCTCTGACGACGTGCAAGGCGATCGGTCTTGACATGAACACGACCTATGAAGCGATTAAGATTTCTTCGGGCAACAGCTTTGTCCATGAAACCGAAAGTCAGGTTATCCTGAATGGTAGCCGCGATATCAACTTCACGATGGATCTGGTCAGCAAGGACGTCGGCCTGTTCGACAAAATTGCCCATGCAGCGCATGTCCCGGTCGAGTTATCGCCATTGATCGTCAAAATCTTCAAAGAAGGCGAGGCGGCTTACGGGCCAAGGGAGTTTTCACCAAACATCATTCGCCGCTATGAAGAGCCACTCGGAATCAAGGTTCTGGGTACTGGTTTCCCGGCAGATATGATCGACGATGAGCCAGAAGAACCGGGTTACGAGGTCATACCCAAACGCTAATCTGCCTTAGCCAAGCGGCCTTCCTCAACATTCTTGGTCACCCACTCCATGAACGTGCGGATGCGAAGATTTTCCTTCATGTCCTTGCGGCAGATAAGGCCCCATGCGCCAGGGCAAACGGCCTTATGGGCAATCGGCCGAACAAGGCGGCCTGAAGCTAGGTCCTGATCAACAAACGGTCCGTTAACGAGAGCAATCCCCTCCCCGTTGAGCGCCATTTCAAGCGCGACTGCCAGCGTATCGACCATCAGATACGGCACCGAAGGCTCGAAAACGGCGCCCGCTGAATCAAACCATGTCTGCCAGTTTTGAACTTCGGTATAAATGGCGACGAGCGGTTTGCTCATCAAATCCTGTGCGGTCGGTGTCGTGCCCATCGCCTGCGCGACGGCTGGGCTGCATACCGGAAATAACGCGTATTCGTACAACGGTACCCAGTGAAATTTGGCGGGATCCGGTTCGGCTTCACAATAGACCAGCCCGACATCGGCGTGGACTTCATCAAACTCCCACTCGACCGCGCACGTGTTGAGTGTAAGTTTGATTTCAGGATGGTCGGCCAGGAACTGCGGAACGCGTTTCGCGAGCCAGCGGATCGATGCGGTCACATAGGTCTGCACCCGCAGTGGCTTGTCGAGTGCATTGCGATGGACTTCCTCGACGCCCTCAAGCAGCGATTCAAACGCCGCGCGGACATAGGGGTAAAGCACTTTGCCCTCTTCGGTCGAGACGATATGCCGTCCTTCCTGCACGAACAAAGTGACTCCAAGTGCATCTTCGATGAGTTGAACCTGGTGACTGACAGCCGGGTGCGTGAGGCAAAGCTCGTCTGCTGCATCGCGGATGCTCTGGTGACGGGTCGCAGCCTCGAAACCCTTTAATGCTTTGAGTGGCGGCAATTGCTTGAGATCAATCTTTGGATGCATTGCCAGTCCCTCCCCGGATTCGCGTCCTGCAGCGAGGCTAGCACATCCGGAAATGACTGGTAAATAAAATTAACGCATCATTTTTGCGTCTTCCAACACCATATCCGCGCCCTTTTCCGCAACCATCACCGTCGGTGCATTGGTATTTCCCGAGGTAATTGTAGGGAATATCGAAGCGTCGATAACCCGTAAGCCTTCAACGCCGTACACGCGCAGCCGGGCATCGACAACTGACGTCGCTGGATCGGTTCCCATCATGCAGGTGCTTGTCGGATGGTAGACCGTATCGGCGCGCGCACGAAAATCCTTTAGCAGAGCTTCGTCGCCGTCAATATCTTCGCCGGGAATGATTTCTTCGGTAATGATATCGGCCAAAGGATTGGTGCGCGCGAGTTGGCGCAACAGGCGATTTCCTGCCAGGACGTCGTCAATGTCGGCCTGCGTTGCCAGATAATTCGGATGGATCACGGGACAGACCGCCGGGTCGGCGGACGCAAGTTCTAAATGCCCGCGACTACTGGGGCGACAGGGATTGTGAGAGAGCAGGAAGGCCGAAAAAGGGTCGGGATTGAGCAGTTTTCGCTCCGAAAGCGGTGTTTTGGTATAACTTACTGGACTGAAATACAGCTGCAAGTTCGGGTGCTTTTTGGCTGGGTCGCTGCGAACAAATCCCCCGCTCTGGTTTACGCTCAGCGATAAAGGGCCGGCCCGGTCGGCCATGTAGCGCAAACCGGCGCGAATTTTACCAAGCATCGGATGCAGCACATCGTTCAAAGTTGCGGTGCGGACCTTGTAGAAATAGGACACGGCAATATGGTCCTGCAAATTGCGACCTACCGCCTTTGCATCAACAACAGGCTCGACACCCACATTTTTCAGATGACTGGCATTACCAATGCCCGACAACATCAACAATTGCGGAGAATTGATTGCTCCGCCCGCCAAAATTACTTCACGCTTGGCCTTGGCGATCCAGACTTTCCCACCGCGCTTATACTCAACCCCGACCGCACGCCGGCCTTCAAGCAAAACACGCGTGACATGCGCGTTGGTCACAAGCTTCAGCGTCTTACGCTTGCGCGCCGGATGCAAAAACGCGTTTGCCGTGGACGCGCGCCAGCCGCCGCGTGTGTTGATATGGTAGAAGCCGACACCCTCAGGCTTGCCGCCGTTGAAATCACTGGTGAAGCTATAACCCAGTGTCTGTGCGGTTTCGACAAAGCTGTGGCATATCGGGTGGACATGCCTCGAGATGTCGGTGACATGCTGCGGCCCGCCGCGCCCGTGATGCGCGCTATGCCAGTCAAAATCCTCTGACTTTTTGAAATATGGCAACACGTCGTCCCAACCCCATCCGAGATTGCCGAGCGATTTCCAATCTTCAAAATCGCGGGGC
>JANLSY010000039.1:0-1633 GCA_031362665.1 Sphingomonadales bacterium | reverse complement strand
CAAAGCGCCAAGGACCTGAGCAGCGGCAAGGCATCGGCCAAGCCGGTTGCTTGCGCGCTCAATGGTCTGGCGCTCGGCGGTGGTTTGGAACTGGCGCTGGCGTGCCATTACAGGGTCGTTGCCGACAATCCGAAAATCCAGCTGGGTATGCCCGAAGTTATGGTCGGCCTGCTGCCCGGCGGTGGCGGTACGCAACGTACGCCCCGCCTCATCGGCCTGCAAAATGCCGCGATGATGATCATTCAGGGCAAGTCGCTCGATCCGGCGACGGCGAAGGCGCAAGGGCTGGTGCATGAAGTCGTTCCAGCGGCCGACCTGATCGCTAATTCAAAAGCATGGGTGAAGGCAAACCCAAAGGTCACCGCGCCTTGGGACAAGAAGGAGTTCAAATTCCCCGGCGGGGCAGGCGCGATGGACCCGCGTTCAGTGCAGCTCTTTGTGGGCCTCAATGCGATGGCGCACAAGGAAAGCAAGGGCAATTTCGATGCGGTGAAGGCGATCTTGTCGTGCCTCTATGAAGGTTCGATCCTGCCGTTCGACACGGCCCTGCGGGTGGAATCGAAATATTTCACCAAGCTGTTGTCGGGATCACAGGCCAAGAACATGATTCGCACTCTGTTCATAAACAAACAGGCCGCGGAAAAGGGCGCGGGCCGTCCCAAGGATGTGCCAACCGTCGACATCAAGAAAGTTGGCGTCCTTGGCGGCGGCTTGATGGGTTCGGGCATCACGCATGTCACCGTCAAGGGCGGGATGGACGTCGTCGTGCTCGACCGCTCGATGGAAGACGCGAACAAGGCAGTCGATTACAGCCGCAAGATTATCGACAAAGCGGTCAGCCGTGGCAAGATGACGAAAGAGGCGGGCGAAGCCTTCATGACGCGGATCACACCGACCGATAATTATGATGACCTGAAAGATGTCGACCTGATTATCGAAGCGGTGTTTGAACGCCCCGATGTAAAGGCCGATGTCATCAAGAAAGCCGAGGCAGTTATTCGCCCCAATGTTGTGTTCGCTTCGAACACATCGACCTTGCCGATTACCGGTCTTGCCAAAAACTCGGTGCGTCCGGAGCTCTTTATCGGCCTGCATTTCTTCTCGCCAGTCGAGAAAATGCCGTTGCTCGAAATCATCCCGGGCGAACTCACCGGCGATCGCGCGTTGGCGGCGGCGTTTGATTATAACGCGAAGATCAAGAAGACCCCGATAGTCGTTAAGGACGTGCGCGGCTTCTTCACCAACCGCGTTTTCCCGCCCTATATGGGCGAGGCGATGAAGCTGGTAACCGAGGGCGTGAAGCCTGCGCTCATCGAAAATGCCGCAAAATCGCTCGGTATGCCGATTGGTCCGCTGGCGTTGCTCGATGAAACGACGTTGCAACTGGGTTATGACGTCATGCAATCGACAAAGAAGGAATTGGGCGACGCGTATCAGCCGAGCGGCACCGAGGATTTCATGGAGCTGATGGTGATCAAACTCGGCCGCAAGGGCCGGCGATTCGGCTCGGGCTTCTACGATTATGACGAGAAGGGCGAGCGCAAGGGCCTGTGGCAGGGCATGGCAGAGCATTACCCGCTCGCCGAAAATCAGCCAACGGTCGAGGAGGTCAAGCAGCGCCTGCTCTACATCC
>JANLSY010000398.1:0-4671 GCA_031362665.1 Sphingomonadales bacterium | reverse complement strand
CAGCTATGCGGGCATCGGTTTTGACGACCGTTATATTGACGCAGGAAGGCGGCTGGTCGCGGCGATTGAGGGCATTAACGGCTTGCTATTCCTAGGCTTGTCGAACGCGTTCTTCGTCACGAATGTCTCGCGGCTCGGCCGGCGATAACCGGTCCTTATTCCGCCATCAAAAGCAAGGCACCGCACTTTCCATTTTCCTACAAATAACCATATCGGTTATAATCCATATTTTTGGAGAATGGAACTATGGACGACAATCAAACCCCGAACCAATCATCGCTGCGCGATGATATCGACGCCAGGCTACCCGCTGCTGCGTTCCTGCGCTACGAAGGCCGCGCCGATGGCTGGAGCGCGGGGCGGCAGGCGGCGTTCCTTTCGCATCTTGCCGATCATGGCGTGGTCGAGGATGCGGCGCGCAGCGTCGGAAAGCACATCAGCGGTGGCTATGCGCTTCGGCGCGAAGCGCGGGGGTACGCCTTCAACCTTGGATGGGAGGCGGCGCTGATCATTGCGCGGCGGATCGTGGCGGACAATCTGATGGCGGCGGCGATCAAGGGTGAACAATCGCGCTGGGTGCGCGAAGACAATGTTACCACATACATCCGGCAAAACACGAAACTGTCGATGACGCTGCTCGATCGGGTCAATCCGGCAACGTCACTGGCCGAAGTGCTGGCCGTGGCGACGCGATTCGACTGGTTTTTGCAGCTGCTGGGCGACGGGGTAGCCGCCGAAAGCCTGTGGGATCTGTTTTTCGAAGACGCCCTTGCCCATAATGAACCGGAGGCCCGGGCAAGGGTACGGGGGTCGCTTCTACTTTCTGACGATTCTGCGGGTTTCGAGGGTACTGCCAATGGCGCATCGGACGACGCCGACGATGACGACGGCCAGAATGAATTGTTACCTATCGAATATAAGTCGATGGACGGGCCACCTCGGCATGACGACGATGGCCAGCGATTAGGCGACCGTCATCAACTGCGAAGGAAAGGGCGTCACCAGCGTCTGTGCCTCGTCCCAGTCCGCGGTCAGCCACCTGCTGTAATCGGCCTCAGCCAGAATCACCGGCATCGCCTTGGGGTGCAGCGGCGCGACCAAGGGGTTGGGCTCGCAGGTCAGGAAGGCGAAGACCTTGAAGGCGTTCGGCGCGGCGCTTGTCCCGCCCAAGGCCAGCGCCGGTTGCTTCGGCAGTTCGGCCCAGCGCCACACGCCCGCAAACGCCGACACCGGGCGATCCTTTATCGTAAACCAGTGCTCTTCGCGGCCTGCCCCCAACTTCGGCTCGGCAAAGCGGGTGAAGGGCACGAGGCAGCGTTGTTCGGGCTTTGCCAGCATCGACCGCCAGAACGGGCTGGCAAGATTGCGGACGTTGGTGACATGCTTGGTCACGGTCGACCCGGGCCGCTTTCCGGGCAGCGACAAGGGCACGCCCCAGACCATATAATCGACTAATGCGCCGCCGGCCGCTTCGCTCTGCCGCACCACCGCCGCCTCGCGCCGGGGCCAGATTTCCTCGTCCAGATGGGTCGAAGGCGGCGCTATTTTCGGCGGCAGGCTCCACGCGATATATTCGCGCCACGTCTGCAGCAACGCCTGCGCATCGGGGTTGTTCGCATAATGGTTACACATCGGGCCTGTCTGTCGGATTCATAATTCGCTCTCCGCTGGAGCGACCCAATCATAACCTAGTGCAGAAATATTGACCCAGATCAAGGAAACGCCGCTCGGTCAATAGTATTAAGGCTGTGTCTCGTTAAAAAGGAGCCCATCATGGATGTATTTCAAATTCCGTTCGTCGCGCTGTTCACGGGCATGGTTTTGGCGTTCGGCGCCACCATGATCTTCGGTACGATTTGGGAAGCCCGCCAAGACTGAGGCCGAGCCATTTCCAGTGCGGCTTAGTCACCTAACGACAGGCTGCGCTGTTTTCGGTGTCGGTCAAAATACGCGACACTGACCCGCTTGTGCGCAATTGGACGCCGGTCGATTTGCACCGCCGCAGCTGAAACCGCACCTTTCGCGCCTTGAAATCGAGCGAAATGCGGCGAAAGGTCTCCATAAGGTCGGTGCCGAGCAGCAGCGATGGCTTGTCGGTCATGCCGAACACTTCGAATGGCGGCACATCGGCAAAAGCGATCGGCACATCGCGCAGGATGACCGACCCCAAGCGGATTTCGCTAACGCGCGCGATATCGAGTTCGACCGTCACGCCCGTCACGCCGGTGACCAAGATTTTTTCGAATTTGCCGCTGCGTCGGCGGATGATCTCGTTACGAAGCGCGCTGTTACCGATAGTGATTTCGGTGCCGGTGTCGATCACCGCCTCGATCGCCCGGCCATTGGCCTTCGCTTGCGTGAGAATAAGTTGCCCACGCCTGCGTCGTGCGGTTACGACGATTTCGCCGTCCATGCGTGGCGACGGCTTTTTCGCATCCTCGACGGTGATCAGTCGCTTTTCGAAGTCCATCATCAGTCGCTCTTCGGCCAACGCATCGATGCCCAACATCCCGTCACCGCCCATATCGGCCTCTGCAAGTACGGGCAGCTCAAGATTCGGGACTTCAACCGGGCCAAGGCCCAGCTCATCGACAAGCACGCGCGGAACAATGCTGCTGCCCGTCATGCCATTGAGCGTGACCGACCTGCCCTGTGGCAGCGCGAGCGCATTCGCAATCCGCCGCCCGATGACCGAGCTGTCGGCGCCGCTATCGACGACGAAGCGATATGGGCCGGTACCGTTGACTGTGACCGCAATTGTCATTCTGCTGTTCACCTTGCGCGCATCGATCTTCTCCCCGCCGATTGTCAGTGTATCGTCGATGATTGCTGTTGGCAGCGTGGGCATCGGCGTGGGCGGGACTGTTACGGGTCTGGGAAGTTTCGGACGCTCTTGGGCGTGTGCCATCTGAATGCCGACTGGTAACAGCAATAGCAATATAGCGGCTATCTGTTGCAGCGCTGGCGATCGTGCCCTCATCCTGGCAACTATATCGTGCCATCGCCAAAATTCAATGTTAGTGCCCAAGCGATGGAAATTGTAACCGCCTTCAAAATCCTGACCGCCCAGCAATGGGCGCAGTTTCAAGCAGATGGCATCTTTCACGGCGCGCCGGTAGACCTCGCCGATGGTTATATCCACCTGTCAGCCGCCGACCAGCTTCAAGGCACGCTCGACAAGCATTTTGTTGGGCAGTCTGGTCTGGTGATTGTTGAAGTCGATCTGGCCGCTCTTGGCAACAGCATCAAATGGGAAGTGTCGCGCGGCGGCGCGCTGTTCCCGCACATTTATGGGCCTCTTCCGATGGCAGCGGTGATGAGCATAGCGTGATTTACGCGGGCGACTTATCCGACTAGAGCCAAGCGATGGCAGATCTCTATCTCAAAGCTCTTGAATCCGAACGCCGCAGTCTATGGGCGACCGCCCGCCTAAAGGGTTTGCCCAAGGATTCACCCGAGCGGCTACGGATCGCCGCGCTCGACGCCGATATTGCCGTGCATAAGGCAAAGGCCAAATCGACAAAATAGGCCCGCCCTCCTGTTAAGGAGGACGGGCCCTTCCGCGCCTTACGACATCGGAAGGAAGATGCCTTGGGGAAGTTATTCCTGTGGCGTGAACTGCCCGCCGTTGCGCGCCTTGTTACCGTGCTCGTCGATATCATCGGGGTCGAGACCCTGCGATCCCAGCGCCTCGGTGTCGTCGTCGTCGTTGCGCTCGCCGCGAAAGGCATCCATGTCGATGTTTCCGCTTTGCTGCATCTGGTTCATATGATCCACCACATCCTGCGTATCGTCCGGATTGATGGCGGCCGGATTCGGCTGTCCACCGTGAACGCTATCCTCGTTGTCCTGATAGACCGGATTGCCGGCCATCGCCTGTTCGGCAACAGTTTGCGCTTGGGCCTGTTCGTCATCCTGCTCAGAATTATGCGTTTCGGGCGCATCGTCGGACCGGTCGATCGGCCGCTCGTCGGCATGGTCGTTATCGATATCTGCGCCTGTCGCGCTGATGGCCGCATCGCGCAAATGCTCGTCTTCAGCGACCCGTAGGTCTGCGTTGCTACCGTATTTCTGGGTGTCATCGGGGGCGGTTGCCGCCGCCGCATCGGTCATGGGGGTGTTGCCAATGCGGCTGCTATTGTCGTTGCTTGCCATTTCGTCATCCTCTCCTTGAGGTCGGGAAAGGGTTAACGCCTTTTACCGCCTCGGGTTCCCCAATTTGCCCCTTGCGACATCGGTAAAATTGCGTAACCTCTGCGCCAAGGGTCAAGAGGGAGGCAAAAATGCTCCAACGGGTTGCAGTGTCGCTGGTCATGCTGGCGGCGATTATCTTTGGTTTGCAGTTCCTGCCGAGCGCGGCGGATGGCGCAAATAAATGTCCCAGCATTACGGTGACAGGCGTTGCGGGCGATGGGCCAAATGCGCTGTTCAGCGCCAACATTACCAGTCTGGTCGAAAACCTCACTTATAATTGGAGCGTGTCGAGCGGCACCATAAATTCCGGGCAAGGAAGCTTGCAGATCAATGTTGCGGGTGCCACTGGTGACTCGGTTACGGCGACCTTGGAAGTCGGCGGCGTGCCTGCTTCCTGTCCGGGTACTGCCAGCGCTACGGTCGAGCTTTAGGTGCAAAAAAGCCGCCGGAGGTAAACCCGGCGGCCTTCTTTATTGA
>JANLSY010000376.1:0-2381 GCA_031362665.1 Sphingomonadales bacterium | reverse complement strand
GCGGCGCTGCAAGGCGTCGAGAAGATGCGCGCCAATCTGCGGCTTGGGCTGGCGCAGGGTTTTTTCATGCCACTGGATCGCCCTAATGCTGTTTGGCTTGCTGGCCTTGCAACCGAGATGGAAAGCGCAGAGCCGCATATCCGCGCCGCGGCATTTTCGGCCTCGGCGATGTGGGCAGCAAATGCCGCAACGGTCTCACCCGCGCCTGATACCGCGGACAGACGCTGCCACCTGTCCGCTGCCAACCTACTGACGATGGCGCACCGCAGCCATGAATGGCACGGCACGCTGGCGCAGTTGAATCTGGCTTTTGCAAACGAGCGGCATTTCGCAGTCCATCCGCCAGTCCCGCCACCATTTGGCGACGAGGGCGCTGCGAATTTCATGCGGCTCTGCCCAACGCATGGTGAGCCGGGTTTGGAGATCTTTGTCTACGGCAAGGCAGGCGGTCCCTTCCCTGCGCGGCAACACATCGAGTCGTCAAAAGCCATTGCGCGCGCACACCTGCTGGACTCAGAGAAAACCCTGTTCGTACAGCAATCGGAAATAGCGATTGCGGCGGGCGCGTTTCACAATGATGTCGTCGCGGTCGCCAACGAAAGGGTATTGTTTACCCACGAACAGGCGTTTGAATTTCCTGAAGCGACCTATGCCGACATTAAACGGCTAATGCCCGCGGCGGAAATTGTCATCGTCCCCGCCGACCGCGTGAGCCTTGCTGACGCCATCCAAAGCTATTTGTTTAACGCGCAACTCGTGACCCTGCCGGATGGCGGCATGGCGCTGATCTTGCCAAGCGAGGCGCAGGCCAACAAGCGGGTCTGGAGCTGGCTGAGCGAAATGGTCGCGGGCAACGGTCCGATCCGGCGGCTGATTCCTGTTGATGTCCGCCAGTCGATGGCCAATGGCGGCGGTCCGGCATGTTTGCGGCTGCGCGTCGTGGCTGATCCAGCGACTGTGGATCAACGGTTCATGGCGGACGAGGCAAAACTTGACTCGATTGCAGGGGTGATTGCCGCACATTGGCCCGAGAGTATTGCGCCGGACCAATTGGGCGATGCGCATTTAATCGCACAGGTTCAAAAAGCCCGGACTGCGTTGCTCGACACCTGTCGACTTTCCGAGCTTCGCTGACCGTCGAAATCCTTTACAAAGCCGCGTTGCATTAACCATCGTCAGCCTAGCATTTGCTGAACTGGCACGGGCATTGCTCTTACTTTTCTTAACTATGAAAAAAATCGCGCGCCTGTTTACAATCAAGACCAAATTGGAGGTCTTCCTTATCACCTATGCGCTGGGATTAGGCGCGGCGGAACGGGGCAAGGACTATATGCTCCAGTACCCAGGCAATGTCGGGAAAATGTTCTTCGTGTTGTGCACCGTGGCGGTGTTCATCGCGGCTGCAAAGATGCTTGAAGCCGTCGAATTTCAAAAAGCATTCGGCGTGGATTGAGCAGGAGACTTCTGTTGCTCGGTGCTCGCGCCCAAACAAAGGTCCCGGGATTCTGTTGCTCGGCTCCCGGGGGGCCGCCGTAACTATTCTGTTGCCCGGCTAGTACAGCCGCGTTCTTTTAGAATAATTTCAGACCGTGAGGCCCAAAATTACGCTGCGAGAGCGAGTGCTTCGTTATCGTTTGCACTTATGAGTTTTGAACCATTTAACGGCTTATCCATGCCGGGCAAAAACAATGCTTTTGAACACACGTCGATCCTAGTTCAGCCCCTTCAGAACCCCTGATTACTCAAGGGATTTGGTGGAGCTGCCGGGTACCGCCCCCGGGTCCGCTGTATCTATTACGCATCGCCATTTATCACCATAGCCGGGCGAACCCGGCACCGACCTATATAGGCGCTTTTTGGTGAATGGGAAGTGAAGGTGTTCAAAGCCCTTGCATATTGCGGCTTACCGCCGGGATGTGCACGGTTAATCCGTCCAATTCGGAGGTTAGGATAATCTGGCATGATAAGCGGCTCGTCCGACGTGCCCCGCTGGCAAGATCAAGCATGTCTTCCTCATCCTCCACGGCGCGCGGCAGCTTGTCGAACCACTCCTTGTCCACGATGACATGGCAGGTCGAGCAGGCCATTTGCCCTTCGCAAGTGCCTTCGAGCGGCTGTCCGGCGGCCTGGGCGACGGAAAGCAAATCCTGACCCACCGGAGCCTCAACCGTCTGCGCTTCGCCCTCGGCGCTGATGAAAGTGACTTTAATCATAACATCGCCTCCGCTGCCCGGTTGATCGTTGCTGCCGCAATATCAATCTCTTCCAATGTCGTATAGCGGCCAAAACCCAAGCGGATCGAAGATTTTGCCTGGGGCTCGGTCAGACCGATGGCACGTAGCACATGACTTGGACGACCCGAGCCGCTGGCACAGGCAGAG
>JANLSY010000168.1:0-5199 GCA_031362665.1 Sphingomonadales bacterium | reverse complement strand
ATCGCTTTGACGACTTCCTTACACGCGTCATGCGCGAAGAGGACGGCACCAAGCATGATTTCTTCCGAAAGCTCATTGGCTTCGGATTCAACCATCATCACCGCGTCGTAGGTTGCCGCAACCACGAGGTCGAGATCGCCTTCGGCAACCTGCTCGTCGGTCGGGTTCAGGATGTATTCGCCGTTTACATAACCGACGCGTGCCGCGCCGATTGGGCCCATGAAAGGCACGCCCGAAATCGTCATCGCAGCCGAAGCGGCCACCAATGCAAGGATGTCGGGTTCGTTATGACCGTCATAGCTCAAAACTTGAGCGATACAGTTGATTTCGTTGTAAAAACCTTCTGGAAACAATGGGCGAAGCGGACGGTCGATCAAACGCGAAACCAACGTTTCCTTTTCGGTCGCACCGCGTTCGCGTTTGAAAAAGCCGCCGGGAATACGGCCGGCTGCGGAATATTTTTCCTGATAGTGAACGGTCAGCGGGAAGAAATCCTGCCCGTCCTTCACAGACTTTGCAGCGGTAACCGCGCAAAGCACAACAGTTTCGCCCAGCGACGCCATGACAGCACCGTCGGCTTGACGAGCAACCTTGCCCGTTTCGAGAGTGAGCGTTTGTCCGCCTAACTCGATTGATACAGTTTTCGTATTAAACATTCTATTTCCTTCTGCCCGCTCGCCCTATGCAATGCGGGGCCTCTAGTGCGGATAATCCGATCCGCGGACGGTGGGGGCTTTAACGGCCCCTATGGCAGTCCAGCCTCATTGCCAGACAGCCCCATAAGCAAAAAGCGGCCCGGTTATTGGGCCGCTTTCGCAGTATTACTTGCGAAGACCAAGCTTCGCGATGAGGGCGGCATAACGCTCGCCATCGATTTTCTTGAGATAGTCCAGAAGCGAACGACGCTTGTTTACCATCATCAAAAGGCCACGACGCGAATGATTGTCCTTGTGGTGGGCTTTGAAATGGTCGGTCAAAGCGTTAATACGGTCGGTCAGAATTGCAACTTGCACTTCAGGCGATCCGGTATCATTTGCTTCGCGAGCATGTTCTTTAATAACTTCGGCTTTGCGTTCAGCAGTAATCGTCATGTTTTTCCTTCGAACATCATGGAGTTACAAGTTAAAGCCACGAACGGTTTTTAATACACCGTCGATGTTCTCCACTAACGCCAAAGGCCGCAAATCTGCGCCCCTCGCCCAATGTAGCCCATCTTTCATGGCAATCCCGGTCAAGACGCGGCCCGCTTGGACTGCCCTTGCCTGTTCCGGGGAGAGATCTAGAGCCGGGATGTCGACCAGCCCTGCCTCTATCGGCAAGATAATGTCTTCTTGCGGCGCGCCTTGGCCGAATGCGTTGAGTTTGTCCAGCGAAATCGCGTTTTCTAGCGTGAACGGCCCGGCGCGCGTGCGGCGGAGCATTGTGATATGGCCGGCCGTGCCGACTGCCTTGGCAATGTCGCGGGCGAGGCTGCGGATGTAAGTGCCTTTAGAGACGTCGGCGGTAAGTGTGATTTCTTCAAGCGGTCCATCACCAGCTGCGCTTACGCAAAGCGAATGGATTGTCACCGATCTCGCGGCCATTTCAACATCTTCTCCCGCCCGAGCAAGATCGTAGGCGCGTTTGCCGTCAATTTTGATTGCTGAATAAGCAGGTGGAATTTGCTCTATTAATCCTGCGAAGATCGCCAAAACCGATTCGACTTCGGCCAGAGTCGGGCGATGTCCCGAAGTCGCGACAACCTCCCCTTCGGCGTCCAATCCGCTGGTTTCGGTACCGAAGGATGTTGTGAAGTCGTATATCTTTGATGCATCCAGCATCCGCCCACACAGCTTCGTCGCTTCGCCCAAAGCTATCGGCAATACGCCTGTCGCCAGCGGATCGAGCGTACCGCCATGTCCGACTTTCACTTTGCCAAAACCCGCTTCACGCAAATTGCGTTTCACTGCCGCGACCGCCTGCGTCGATCCGAGACCTATGGGTTTATCGAGAATGATCCAACCATGCATGCGACGCCTTTAGGGCAGCAGGGTACGGAGTCAATTTGAAGGCGCGACTGCTTGCTTGCCCGCCATGATTGCGGATTTGCGTAATTTCTCACGTTCTTTGCGTGGCAAAGGTTTTTCAGACGTGACGAGGCTGGTGAGTTGGCACTTGTCGCCACGCACAATTATCGAACTGAATTTGTCGAAATTTGGGGCGCCACGGGTATCGAAACCGATGGATTGCGCGAAATTCAAATCCGAACAGCTGCCTGCGATTTCACCGTAATACCAGCGCCTCTGACGATCTTCGAGCCAGATGCCATCATTACCGTCTGCTTCGAAATTACGGATAGCCCCATAATTGGGAAATACGATCCGGGCTTCTACACCAAGTTCGGGCCAGACGTGCGGCGTTGGCTTTTTGGCTTGGACAGGAGCGGCCAGCGTGAATGCAATCAAAATAAGGGTGGTCGTATTTCTCATGAACGCAAGCTACTCTTGCCAAAATGAACCGGCAATTAAAATCAGGTCCCTGCCTGCGCTTCCATAAAATGTTTACGGCACATTGCCACATAGCGGTCATCACCGCCAATTTCGGTCTGCGCGCCGTCGATAACGGCTTTACCGAATTCGTCGACGCGAAGGTTCATCGTCGCCTTGCGACCGCAATCACACACGCCTTTCAGTTCGACGAGGCTATCTGCAATCCCGAGCAGTGCCGCAGAGCCGGGGAATAGCTCGCCCTGGAAGTCGGTACGCAGGCCGTAGCAGACGACCGGAATACCCGCCTTGTCAGCCAGTCTAGCACATTGCCAAACTTGCTCTTTCGAAAGAAACTGCGCCTCGTCAATCAAAACACAGGCCAGAGGCGTTTCGTGATGCCTTTCAAGCACCGCGACCTCAATATCAGTCGCAGCCTCAAACCGGCTGGCGTCGCCGGCAAGTCCAATTCGTGAACTAATCGCACCGAACCCCGGCCGATCGTCAAGCGCGGCAGTCCAGAGCATGACTTTCATGCCCCGCTCACCATAGTTGAAGGCCGCCTGTAACAAGGTCGACGATTTGCCTGCGTTCATTGAGGCATAATAGAAATAGATCTTCGCCATCAATCTTCGCTGTCGGTCAAGTCCTGCTGAACCTTTGGTTGTGCCAGCAGTCCCTCGATTTGCGCAGCTTGGTCGAAGCTGTCATCGGCCAGAAACTTCAGTTTCGCCGCATATTTCATGCTCACCCGCGATGCGGCTTCCTTCTGGAAAAATGCGGTGTTGGTCCGCAGTGCTTTCAGCACCGCTTCCTCGTTCGCGCCGAGCAGCGGCTTGATAAATGCGGTCGCATGTCGCAAGTCGGGCGACATGCGAACTTCGGTCACACTGACGCTATGGCTAGTCAGCACATCGTCATGCACTTCGTCGCGTGCAAGCAGTTCGGACAGGATATGCCGAAACTGTTCGCCGACCCGAAGCAAGCGGACCGAACGGCCTTCCGGCCCAGTGTCGTTATGTTTGGCCATAAAGCTCCCCTTTCAGGTTTGAGCTAAACTCACAACGTCCGTTCACGCTCCTCAACCTCGAAGACTTCGAGCATGTCCCCAGCCTTGACGTCGTTGGTGTCCGCCAGAACGACACCACATTCCATACCGGCGCGCACTTCGTCAACATTGTCCTTGAAGCGGCGCAGCGAGGCGATGGTGGTTTTCGATACGATGACGTCCTCGCGGGTAAGGCGCGCGAACAGGCCTTTCTTGATGACCCCTTCGCTGACCAGCAAACCAGCGGCCTTGTCGCGCTTGCCAGATTTGAACACGTCCTTGACTTCGGCACGACCGACAACGGTTTCGATGATTTCTGGACCCAGTTCGCCCGCCATTTCCTTGGCGATGTCGGCGGTTAGGTGATAGATCACATCGAAATATTTCAGGCGAACACGGTCACGCTTGGCGAGCGCCGCCGCCTTGCTATTCGGCCGCACGTTGAACCCGATGAGCGGTGCATTGGATGCCGCCGCGAGCAGCATGTCAGATTCGGTAATCCCACCAACGCCTGCCAGCAAAACCCGAACCTTGATGTCGTCGGTCGAGATATTGTTAAGCGCGGTGACGATTGCCTCGACCGAACCCTGCACATCGCCCTTGATAACCACGGGATATTCCATCGCGCGCGTCGCCGACAGATTATCGAAGAGATTTTCAAGGTTCGGCGTGACCTGCGCGGTGCGGACCTTGGTCGACTGTTCCTTTCGGTACAATGCAACCTCACGTGCACGGGCTTCATTTTCGACCACCGTCAGAACATCGCCTGCCGATGGCACACCGGTAAGACCGAGCACCTCGACCGGAGTCGCTGGACCAGCTTCAGCTACCTGTTGGCCCTTGTCGTTAATCAGCGCGCGGACCTTACCGCTTTCTGCGCCAACAACGAAGATGTCGCCGCGTTTCAATGTGCCGCGCTTGACCAACACCGTAGCGACCGCGCCACGGCCCTTGTCGAGCTGCGCTTCGACGACCACGGCCTCGGCCGGGCGATCGGGGTTGGCTTTCAACTCCATGAGTTCGGCTTGCAACGCCAGTTTTTCGAGCAAATCATCGAGGCCGGTCTTCTTGAGCGCCGACACTTCGACATCAAGCACATCGCCGCCCATTTTCTCGACAATGACTTCATGCTCAAGCAAACGTTCACGAACCTTTTGCGGGTTCGCACCTTCCTTGTCGATCTTGTTGATCGCGACAATCATCGGCACGCCAGCAGCCTTAGAATGCTTTATCGCTTCGATTGTTTGCGGCATGAGGCCATCGTCGGCAGCAACAACGAGGATGACGATATCGGTTACCGAAGCGCCACGCTGGCGCATCTGGGTAAAGGCTTCGTGACCCGGAGTATCGAGGAAAGTGATGAGCGAGCCATCCTTTGCCTTCACTTGATAGGCTCCGATATGCTGGGTAATCCCACCAGCTTCGCCCGAGACGACATTCGCTCCGCGTAATGCGTCGAGTAAAGAGGTTTTGCCGTGATCGACATGACCCATTACGGTTACAACCGGCGGACGCGATTTCAGTGTTTCGGGTGCATCAACATCTTCGTCATGGACAATATCGACATCGGCATCAGACACACGCGTAATGTTGTGGCCAAATTCTTCGACGAGCAATTCTGCGGTGTCTTGGTCGATGGTTTCGTTGATCGTGACCGGCATGCCCATCTTGAAGAGCGCCTTGACC
>JANLSY010000306.1:0-8225 GCA_031362665.1 Sphingomonadales bacterium | reverse complement strand
ATTCACGGGCATATCAACATCCGTCAGGCAATTCCTTCGACGCAACAGGATATTGAAGGCTATGTGACGGCGTTGAAATCGATGCTTGCCGAGGTCATGGCCAACGCATGACCGACAAATTTGCCGACCTGCCCTACCGCCCGTGCGCGGGCATCATGCTCGCCAACAAGGACGGCAAAGTCTTTGTGGGCCAACGCCTCGACAACCGCGCGAACGAGGCGTGGCAGATGCCACAGGGTGGCATCGACGAAGGCGAGCAGCCACAGGATGCCGCGATCCGCGAACTTTTCGAAGAAACCGGGGTCACAGCGAATCTGGTCGACATAATCGCCCAAAGCCGCGAAGAGCATTTCTATGACTTGCCCGACGAGTTGCTCGGCAAATTATGGAAGGGCAAATGGCGCGGCCAACGCCAATATTGGTTCCTGATGCGCTTCAAGGGCGAAGATGGCGATATCAATATCGAAACCCGGCATCCAGAATTTTCAGAATGGCAGTGGGTCGTTCCGGACCGGCTGCCGCATCTGATCGTGCCCTTCAAGCGGCGACTTTATGAGAATATTGTTGCAGAGTTCGACGGCTTGGTTTGACATTATAACCTTAGCCCTGAGCAGCGGCTGCGGCCTTTTAATGCTCAATTCGGCTTAGGCTCCGGCGCGACACCCACGGTCGGCTTTATCTCAACCGCGCTTGCCTGTAGTTGCGGTTTTTCGCCTGCCTTGTTCGCCGCGAGCGTAAGCCGGTCGACAGAGCTACAGTCACCACGGCATAACATCTTCAGTCGCGCGATATTCTTGCGAGCAGGCTCGATTGCACCCTTGGCGATCATGGCTTCGGCTTGCCCGGCAATCGCAAGTTGGTCATTGGGTTCGATTTCAAGTGCTTCCTTGTAAAATCGGATGGCCTTGCCATTAAGTCCCTGTGCCTTCACTGCCTCTGCTAAGGCGACGTAAGCGGCACGGTTGCGCGGATCGACGGCAAGCGAAGTTTCATACCAGCTAATCGCCGAATCGAGATCGCCTGCCTTGGCTGCTTCCCTACCCGATTTCAGAAATGCTAGAGACTGCGCATCGATATCGTCATCAGCACGGCTTCCGATACTTGCGCTCGAAATTACCGCGAGGGTCAGCGACAGGGCAATGGCGGCAGGGGAAAAACGCATAATCAATATCCAGACATAATGTAGTCGCGAGGCTATCACAGCTTTTGCAACCTTGCGAAGAAAAATCCGTCGGTGCCGTCGTGATGCGGGGTGAGTAGAGTGCCGTCGCCATCTGGGCGACCCGCACTAACGCCCGTTTCGACGGCACGCCATCCTGAATTCGATGCCAGAAATCCAGCCACTTGCCCCCTGCCTTCTGCTGCGATTAACGAGCATACTGCATAGACCATATGTCCGCCGGGCGCGACCATTTCTGCACCGATACCAAGCAGCTTTGCCTGTTCGTCGATTACCCGCTGCAACCTCGCTGGATCGAGCCGCCAGCGGGTCTCTGGATTGCGCCGCCAAGTGCCGCTGCCCGAGCAAGGTGCGTCGATCAATACGACATCACAAGCGCCGGACAAATAGTTCAGCATCGCGCGCTCTCTACCCGGATTGAGCAGCACAGTTTCAATATCCAGCGCGCCCGCCCGGTTTGCCCGCGGCCGCAACTGGTCGAGCCGGGCACGGTTGGTATCGCTTGCCACCAATCGACCTTTGCCGTTCATATATGAAGCCAATGCGAGCGTTTTTCCGCCTGCACCAGCGCAAAGGTCGAGCACGGTTAACCCCGGCTTTGCAGCACAGGCATCGACGATCATCTGGCTACCAAGATCCTGGATTTCGACAAGTCCATCGAGTATTGCCGCATCGCCATCGACCGCGTGCCCCGTAGGAAGGCGCAACGCAAAGGGCGATTGCGGCAATATTTCCGCTTCGGGAAATCGCGGAACGACAGCCTCGCGGGAGGCTTTGAGCGAATTAACGCGCAGGTCGAGCGGCGCTCGGTCTAGCAACGCCTTGCGCTCCACGTCATCGACCATGTCGACAAAATGCGGCAATATCCATTCCGGAAGAACTCCGCCGCTGGCGCTTCGCTCATTTGGTCCAATTGCAGGCGGCCCGTAATCGCTGCCGTCAAACAAAGATGCCAATTCGGAATCTGCACTCGCCATCGCTATAAAAGCTGCGCGGGCATTTTGGGGCCTCTCGCCAAAGCGGCGTATTGCCTCCCATACCAGATCGCGCACCGCGCGCCTGTCTTTTGACCCTGCGTAGCGGCGTTCGGCAAAGAAACGCTTCGCGAGTTGGTCAGCCGATGATCCACCGTCTCGCGCGGCAACAATGACAGCGTCGAGAAGTTCAATTGCCGATTGAAGACGGGCCGCCGGCCTCATGGCTTAACGCGTCGGATAATTGGGGGCTTCCCGGGTGATCGTGACATCGTGCACATGGCTTTCACGCAAACCGGCATTGGTGATGCGGACAAATTGTGCGCGCTCTTGCAGGTCGGGTATGGTGCGCGATCCCGTATAGCCCATTGCAGCCTTTACGCCGCCAACAAGCTGATGGATGACATCGCGCGCGGGACCCTTGAAGGGCACCTGTCCCTCAATCCCTTCGGGTACCAACTTGAGCTGGTCCTTGATATCCTGCTGGAAATAGCGGTCTGCCGAGCCGCGCGCCATTGCGCCGACGCTGCCCATGCCACGATAGCTTTTGTAGGCGCGACCCTGATAAAGGAACGTCTCGCCCGGAGCCTCTTCTGTGCCCGCTAGTAAAGAGCCGATCATCACCGAAGAAGCCCCCGCAGCCAAAGCCTTGGCGACGTCGCCGGATGTTCGCAGGCCGCCATCGGCGATAATAGGGACCCCCGATTTCGCCGCTTCTGCAGCCGATTCCATTATGGCGGTAAGCTGCGGCACGCCAACGCCGGCAACGACGCGCGTAGTACAAATCGAGCCCGGGCCGATGCCCACCTTAATACCATCTGCACCTGCATCGATCAGTGCGCGCGTGGCTTGTGCGGTAGCAACATTACCTGCAACGACCTGCACTTCAGGAGCCATATGTTTGATCTCGGCGACTGCCGCTGCCACCATCGCACTATGCCCGTGCGCGGTGTCGACCACAATCAGGTCGCACTCGGCGTCGATCAATGCTTTGGTGTAAGCGAGACCTTTTTCACCAACAGTGGTGGCCGCCGCAACGCGCAAACGGCCAGATCCATCTTTCGTTGCGTTGGGATAGAGAACGGCCTTTTCGATGTCCTTGACGGTAATCAACCCAATGCAGTGATAGGCTTCGTCGACCACGAGCAACTTCTCGATACGCCGTTGGTGCAACAAACGCCGCGCCTCTTCTTGAGTGACCGATGCAGAAACCGTCGCCAGATTTTC
Organism: Sphingomonadales bacterium; assembly: GCA_031362665.1. GTDB lineage: Bacteria > Pseudomonadota > Alphaproteobacteria > Sphingomonadales > Sphingomonadaceae > Sphingorhabdus_B. Next base: position 4,844 of record JANLSY010000306.1, on the reverse strand, counting down.
ATGCGTCATCAACTCCGAAACCGGCTGTTCCGGATTTTCGGCAAAACGTACGTCACGGTTGGTCAGGATGCCTGCAAGTTTACCGCTCGCCTCTACTACCGGAATTCCCGAAATCGAATTTGCTGTCATCAACGCCTGCGCTTCGGCGAGCGTAGCGTCCGGCGCTATGGTAATGGGATTGACGACCATCCCGCTCTCGAACCGTTTGACCTGCCGTACGGCGGCGCATTGTTCTTCGATGCTCAGATTACGGTGCAGCACCCCGATACCGCCAAGCTGCGCCATGACGATTGCCATGCGCGCTTCAGTCACAGTATCCATTGCCGAAGACAGGATCGGGATATTGAGCGAAATCGACTTGGTCAGTTTCGTTCGCGTATCTGCCTGGCTGGGCAGCATATCGGATGCCCCGGGCTGAAGGAGCACGTCGTCAAATGTCAAGCCGAGGGGAATGTCTTTCATGCTGCCACCTTCTGATTCGTGGCGGCCCATCTAAACAATCGGCAACTTATTCGCCAGCCTTGTTCCATTTATATTTCTTCGAACTGGCAAAATATTTCCCGAGCGCTATGTGCAGGTCCGCATCCTCCGCTGCGCCTCCCAGCTCAGTCTTGTCGGTAAGCTCATCATTCGGGCCATGATAGTCGCTGCCAAGGAACTTCTGCATCAGGTCGAGATCGGCAAACGAACCGCCAACCATCAGTGCTGGCACGCCCTTTTGCGTCAGTGCCCAGCCGTCCTGGCGCTGGATAAAGCTGTTGGCGTCGGTCGAACTTTCGATCGCGCGACCTGCCTTTTTGGCAACCGCTTCGACTGCATCATCCAGTTTGGTTGTACCACGCCCGATAATTGCGACTTTAGAACCGCGGGGCGCGATCGCGATCGTATCGACGTTCAAGGATATCACAATCTGGTCGAGCGGAAATACCGGCTTTTCCGCATAGGCATAAGCCCCGAGCAACCCGCTTTCTTCCGCAGTTGTCGCGACAAAATAGATATCGCGGTCATGCTTTTTCTTCGCCAGTTGTTCGGCGACTTCGTTCATCACCGCGATGCCACTGGCATTATCGACCGCGCCATTGCAGATTCGGTCCGGTGCATCTTCGGGCGCACAAATCCCCAAATGGTCCCAGTGGCCCATGAAAAACAACGCGCCATTGCCTTTTTTCCGGCCGGGGATTTTGCCAATCACGTTTGAACTGTTGAACCGGTAAACATCAGTCGCGACCTTGAAATCGGCGTTGATGCCAAGCGCTTCGCCCGCATAATCCTTTTCCTTGGCATGCGCGCGTAACTTATCCCAATCGCGCCCGGCAGCGGTCACCAGCGCAACTGCAAATTCAGAACTGATCGCGCCTTCAAGCGGCGCTCGCTTCTCGCGGCTTTCCAGCCCGATTGGCCGCGACAGCAACAACCGCCGCAATGTCGGCCAATTACCTTGTGCATCGCCGACAAATATTACTGCCTCTGCGCCTGCCGCAATCAGTGCTTCACGCCGCGCGCGGGGGGATTTCATATTGTCGGGGACATTTTCCGCGTCGAACATAACGACTGCCGCATTGCCGGCAACATCCGCGGCAACTGTGCCGTCCGACGTTACGCCGGCGCCGGTGAATATCAGAGGCAGGTCAGCCTTTGCATATTCGGCCTGTTTGCCAATCAGGATGATTTCGTCAGACATGATGCGCAATTTGCGCCCTTTGACGTTGAACGCATAGGTCGCGCTTCCCTGCCCACGCTGCACAAGCGGCACCGGCTCGAACCAGCTTCCATCGGACGCCGCTGGCTTTAGCCCGGCCTTTGCCCATTGCTCGGCAATATATTTGACGGTTTTAGCCTCGCCCTCGGTGCCGGGCTTGCGGCCTTCATATTCATCACTGGCCAATATCTCGATATGCCCGCGCAAGTCAGCCTCGGTCACGCCTTCTGCCAGCACCGGCGTTGTCGCGAATAAAGCGAGGCCGGTTAATACTGCACTGGTGACAAGACGCATGACATTCCGCTCCGGTAAATCGATCAGCGGTCACCCATCGCATGTCGGGAACGCTCTATCGTCAATTGCGCCTCCTCTACATGCATCGATTCAATCATGCGACCCCTAAAACGTTGCGCCCCGCCTCGGCTCGCCGCAATTAGTTCGCGGGCCTCGGCCACTGCGTCCGGATCGGGACCAAAGCTTTGATTGGCAATGGCAATCTGGTTCGGGTGGATCAAAGTCTTGCCTGTAAAACCGTAAGTCGCACCCTGCCGGCATTCGGTATCAAAACCGCCCATGTCATCGAGCCGGTTGCACACCCCGTCAAAACGCGGTTTTCCCGCCGCCGATGCTGCCAGCACGATCATCTGCAGCGACAACTCCAGCCCCTCGCGCATCGGCCCGGGTTTTATACCCGTTTCCGCGGCGATATCGTTAGTCCCGGCAATCAGCCCGGCCACCAAAGGGTGCACGGCAACCTTTCGCGCTGCATATAGACCCGCTGGCGTTTCGATCATCGCCAGCAACGATAGGCCGATATCGGGCAAAGCTGCCACATCTTCGACCTTTGGCAGTACGACCATATCTGCCGCACTAACCCGCAACGCCGCCAGATCATCTGCATGATGCGCGCTATCCGGGGCATTAGCACGGATCGCCAATATTTTGCCGCCAGCCCCGGCCGCAACATATGCCACAGCCGCCGCCCGCGCCGCTGCCTTCATTTCCTCCGGCACGGCATCTTCAAGGTCGATAATGAGCATATCCGCATCAAGCGACCGCGCCTTTTCCAACGCGCGCGCATTAGACCCCGGCACATATAATGCTGACCGCACAAAATTTAGTTTCTGACCGATTTCCATATCCGCAATGTCCGATTTTCCTTGGCAAGCCGTTCCATATCTAAGACAATCCTTCCCACGTCAAACGGGAGGATTTCCATGGAATATTTTTTCGGCCTGCTGGCCCTGATCGTCATTATCTTCGTGATGATGGGCGTCACCGTGGTCCAGCAGGGCTATGTTTACACTATTGAGCGGTTCGGTCGCTTCACTCATGCCGCGCAGCCCGGCCTGACGATCATCATCCCATTCTTCGACCGGGTCGGCCGCAAGGTGAATGTCATGGAGCAGGTGCTCGACATTCCGGGGCAGGAAATCATCACCAAGGACAATGCGATGGTCGGCGTCGATGCCGTCGTCTTCTTCCAAGTGCTGGACGCAGCCAAGGCCGCCTATGAAGTCAGCGATCTTTATGTCGCGATTATGCAGATTACGACGACTAACCTGCGGACCGTGATGGGCAGTATGGACCTCGATGAGACATTGTCGAAACGCGACGACATCAACGGGCGGCTGCTGAACGTGGTCGATCACGCGACCTCGCCCTGGGGCCTGAAAATCACGCGTGTTGAAATCAAGGACATCCGTCCGCCCGCCGACATCTCCAACGCAATGGCGCGGCAGATGAAGGCCGAGCGTGAAAAGCGCGCGCAAATCCTTGAAGCCGAAGGCATGCGCGCCGCCGAAATTCTGCGCGCAGAGGGCGAAAAGCAAGGCGCAATCCTGCAAGCCGAAGGCCGCCGCGAAGCCGCCTTCCGCGATGCCGAAGCGCGTGAGCGCGAGGCTGAAGCCGAAGCCAAGGCAACCGAAATGGTCTCGGCTGCGATTGCCAGCAGCGGCAGCCAGGCCATCAACTACTTCGTTGCACAGAAATATGTCGAAGCCATCGGGCTGTTCGCCACTTCGCCCAATGCCAAGACGATATTGTTCCCGGTTGAGGCGACCGCTTTGATTGGTACGCTCGGTGGCATCGGCGAGCTAGCGAAGGACGCACTTTCGGACAAATCCGCCGCGGGGGGCAAATAAGATGGCCGAATGGCTCGACACTATTTCAACCCACTGGTTCTGGCTCTCGTTGGGCCTGATCCTTGGCGTCGCCGAAATGGTTGCGCCGGGTTTCTTTCTGATGTGGCTCGGGCTGGCCGCAATCATAGTCGGCGTGCTCGATTATTTTCTGCCGATTACGGTCGCCTATCAGGTAGCGATGTTCGCGATACTGTCGGTATTGACGGTGTTTGCGGGCAAGAAATTCCTGCAGGATAACCCCATCGAAACCGACGACCCCAAACTCAACGACCGCGGCGCGCGGCTGACTGGTGAAGTGGTAGAGGTGGTTGAAGCCATCGCCGACGGCCATGGCCGGGTGAAAGTCGGAGATAGTGTGTGGTCGGCGCGCGGCGCTGATGCACGCGTGGGAGCGCGAGTTCGCGTTACCGGCTCCGATGGGGCGGTGTTGTTGGTGGAGGGGGTTTAGCTGGCGCCGGAATTACCGCGCAAACTTGCCCGCCATGCCGATGATGTCATCGAGCGGATTGCCGTCACCGTCCATGTCGAGCATCGACGCCAGTCCGCCCAATCCGCCGCCTGCAGGGGCCGCCTGCTGACCGCCGCCAAGCGCGCCACCCAAGACATTGCCGAGCATACCACCAAGGCCGCCGCCAGATGCCTGACCACCGCCGCCGAGCATTCCACCGATGAGACCGCCTAGGCCGCCGCCTTCTCCGTTGCCGCTTTGCTTCGCCATATATCCGGCCACCAGCATCGCAAGGATAGGAAGCATTTTTTTAAGCAGCGTCGGGTCAATCCCTGTTTGCTCTGCTGCATGGCCCGCGACGCTGCGGCTCACATCTTTCGATCCGAAAATCTGGCCGAGCACGTCATTGCCCTTCTCTACCGGAGTCGGTTCAGGCGAGACCACTGCGTCGAACAGCCCGCCACCACCAAGCTGCCCCAGCAATCCGCCAAGACCTTCCAGTCCACCCGGCTGTGCCTGCGTCGTTTTCTTGAAACCGCCCAATATGGCGGGC
>JANLSY010000292.1:0-2773 GCA_031362665.1 Sphingomonadales bacterium | reverse complement strand
GGTGGCCTTGAAGGCACCATCCGCGCTCTAAACGGACTTCCAGCCGCGACACCGACCACTCAATTTGGAGCCGCCGGTCAAGGCCGTTTCGAAAACTTCGATTATAAAGACACGGCCTATTCGGTCTTTGGTCAGCTTGATTTTGAAATTGTAGAAGGGTTCACGCTGACTGGTGGGTTCAACTACACCAAAGATAAAAAGGCAGTTTCATCTAACAATAGCTCGACCGATGTGTTTTCGAGTATCGATCTTGTGCGAACAGGCTTCAATTTCGCTGTAACCCCCGTAGGGTTTGGCGGCTTAGGTTTGACGCCAGCCCAAGCTGGGCCTTTTGCAAGTTCAGCAAGCAATCCTTTCCTTGCATTCCGTCCGCTTCAGTTTCTACCGCCTTTCCTTAACTTCCCTAACTCAGTCGAAAGCGGCAAAACCAGTGATAGCGACTTGTCCTATACAATCCGGGCAAATTACAAGTTCGATCAACGCGTAAGTGGCTATATTACATACGCCACCGGTTTTAAGGCGACGTCTTTCAACCTATCGACCGATAGCCGCCCATTCCCGACGGACTTCATTCCGGGATCATCGGCACAAAGTCCTGCACCAGCGCCATCGGCGATCCGGTCAGCTGGCTTGGCGCTGAACAACCTGACTGCAGGTACGCGTTATGCCGGACCGGAAGATGCAGTGGTATACGAACTCGGCCTTAAAGGTCAATTCGACGGCTTCGGCTTCAACTTGGCAGTGTTCAAACAGGTTCTCAAAGGCTTCCAGAGCAACGTGTTTACCGGCACAGGTTTTGTTCTTGGCAACGCCGAAAAGCAATCGACCAAGGGTCTGGAAATCGACGCGACCATCTCGCCGACACGTGGGCTGAACTTTACGGCGTCTTACACTTATCTTGATCCCAAGTTCGATACGTTTACCGGTGGCTCGGCATTTAACGCCGGCAACAACATCGTGCCAACAAACCTGACCGGGCGCACCCCGACGGGTATTTCCAAGCATAGCGTTGCAGTCGGTGGCACTTATACGATCGACGTGGGCGGCGATAACAAGCTGATCTTGCACTCCGATTTTGCATTGAACAGCGCATATCAGATTGCGCAAGGATTGCCTTACAAGGCGTCGGTTGAATCGCTTAACGCATCGATTGCCTTTGCTCTTAGCAACGGATTGGAAATCAGTGTTTGGGGCCGCAATTTGACCGAGCCGCAATACAACCCGGTCATCTTCGCATCGGTCGCGCAATCGGGCAGCCTGTCGGGCTATCCTCCGCCACCACGCTTCTACGGCGCGTCGGCCAAGTTCAAGTTCTGATAGTTAATCACCCTTGAGGGGAGAGAGCCGGGGTAGCGACGCTGCCCCGGCTTTTTCTTTGGATCACCAGCGACCGCAAAAAAGGGATACTGAGACTGATGTCAATGTGGAGAGGTGCTACTCGCGCTTACGCTTGTGAGTTTTTCGGGCGACCATCCCCCGGATGGACACTTTATCCGAAAAAATGGTGCCCGAGGGCGGATTTGAACCACCGACACGCGGATTTTCAATCCGCTGCTCTACCCCTGAGCTACTCGGGCTACACGGGCAGAACCGCGTGGGAGCGCAGCCTATAGAGAGACGGAGCCGCCCTTGGCAAGCGCAAAATCAGCTCTGGTCGTTGAGGTCGATACTGTCTTCATAATCTGCCGCTGGCCCCGGCACGCGGTAGCCGTCCCCGAGCCATTGTAGCAGATCGCGGTCTTTGCACCCTTGGCTACAAAATGGTGCATATTCGGCATTGGCGGCCTTTTTGCACAAGGGACATTTAGCCCCGGAGGCCTTATGCGGTAGCTTCGACATAGCCTGCGCCGATAGCCAGTTGTGCGTTGCCGCGCAAGGACACCGCCCGCCCGGTCCGGCGGCTGAGCGTTGCAGTCCAATCAGGGTGCGCCTCGATTTGCGCAAGAACTTTAGGTGGTGCCACAACGGTTAAACCGCTCGTGCCACGGTCGCGCTCAGCCCGCCTTAACAATGCCAGCGCTTCGGCCAAGGCGGGGCGATAGTGTAGCATCTCGGGGATAGACTGCCGCGTTCTGCGGGTCAAAATTTGCATGAAGCCAAAACCATTGATGGCGGTGCGCTCGAACGGCCCTGCCATTGCGGCATCAAACGCGTCTGCCGCTGCCTGACGGTCGACTTTTGCCTCAAGCGTTGGAAAGTCGACACCGATATTGCCCTGCAGATCAAGCTGCTGGATTGCCTTTGCCGCCGCTGTCGATGCTGCAAGAGCCAGCGCAGCGGGCGGCAAATCGCCGTCGACATCGATCAATGTCATCGCCGGTGTAAGCGAAACCTGCAACGCGCCACCGTCGAAAGCCGAAGCACCCGTCCGGGCCTGTTCAAGCAACTCACTCCAGCCATTTGCCTCGAAGCGGTCCTCCGAATGGGCGTGACTAGGGCTTACCGGAAAAGCACCTGCCGCAATCTGCGCCATTAATGTCGGCGCGTCCTGTATAGCCTTATCGGGCACAGCTTTTACGACTGGCAATTTGAACCGGCTTTTTTCGTCAATCGCCGCCCGCACGATCTCGACGGTCAGCAAAGCTCCCTCGGTCAACCCCTTGGGTAACGGTGACAGATATGCCTCGGCACCGTCGGCAAGACGGACAATTCCCCGACTGTTTACAACCAAGCGGGTGATCAGGCGCGCCTGTGCCACCATGCCGGGCTTTATCCCTCCATGCCGCTCGATCCGCGCTGCAATGATTTTGCCATTCTCGACGAGGATGGCGCG
>JANLSY010000163.1:0-13297 GCA_031362665.1 Sphingomonadales bacterium | reverse complement strand
GAAGAACCTAACGCGCTGGTGACTGTGGGAACCGAAGGGCGCAGCGAACCCAACACCCGCGCAACGGACCTGTTTGTCTATGACGGGATGATCGCGCGCAGCCAGAACCGCTGGCCCAATCTGTCCTTCGATGTCGGATCGGTGCTCGGTCTCGCCGCCAAGGCGCTGCCTGCCGGGTTCTATTACAAGACCTTTTTCGGTTCGGCCAAGCGCTGGATGTTTTACGAATGGTTCATCCGCCGCGCTGCCGGGCTGGGCGATGCCCCGACTGCTGCAGACCCTGATCGCTTTGCCCAGCGGGCCGCCTTTTGCGATGTGCTGGTGGTCGGAGCCGGGCCTGCTGGACTCGCCGCGGCACTGGCCGCTGCCGAAGCCGGTGAGCGGGTCATGCTGGTTGAGCAGGACAGGATACTGGCACCATCGCTGGTCCGCGATCCGCAAGAGCTCGACCCGGCCTGGGCTGAGGCTACGGCAGCACGGATCACTGCACTGGGCGGCCGGATCCTGCTGCGGACCACGGCAGCGGGTTATTGGGATGACAACTTGATCACCCTGAACCAACACCTGACCGAACCCGGCGCGCCCCCTCCCGCCGAAGTCTCGCAGCGCTTGTGGCATGTTCGCGCCAAACGGGTGGTGCTAGCCACCGGCGCGCTCGAACGCCCGCTTGCATTTGCGCACAATGACCGACCCGGGGTCATGCTCAGCCAGGCAGTGAGAACCTATATCCACCGCTTTGGCGTGGTCCCGGGGCGCCGCGTGGTGATCGCCACCAACAACGACGATGCCTATCTGACCGCCGCCGCCATGCGCGCTGCCGGGGCCGAAGTGGTAGCGGTGCTGGACAGCCGGCCAGCCCCGGCCGGAGCGGCCAGCGGCTTTCCAGTACATAACGAGACCCAGCCCCTCGCCACTAAAGGAGCGCGGCATCATTTGCGCAAGGTCAGCGCCAGGATCGACGGCAAGATCGTGTGCTGGAAGGCCGATCTACTGGCGATGTCGGGCGGCTTCACGCCGGTGGTCCATCTCCATATGCAGGCGGGCGGCGCAGCGCTTGCATGGGATGCCCCCAGCCAGTCGTTCCTGCCTGCAGCGGCGCGGCAAAAAGTCATATCGATCGGCGCAGCGGCCAGCGCCAGTCCGGCCGGGCCAACGCCTGCTCCGGAGAATCCGGGCAAGGCCTTTATCGATTTCCAGAACGATGTTTCACTGGGCGATGTCGACCTTGCCTGGGCCGAAGGCTACCGCTCAGTCGAGCACCTGAAGCGCTATACTACGCTGGGCATGGCGACCGATCAGGGCAAGACCAGCAATATGGCAGCGCTGAGCAGGCTCGCGGAAAAGCAGGGCGTTGCCATTCCGCAAGCCGGCTTGACGACCTTTCGCCCGCCCTACACGCCGGTTACCATGGGGCTGCTGGCCGGCCGGAATGAGCGTGACGCGGGCGCACACTTGCGCCGACTGGCACTATACGATCTGCATCAGGCGGAGGCGCCGATCTGGCAGCCGTTGGGCTATTGGAAGCGCCCGCGGGCCTATCCGCGCAGCGCAGAAACCCTTGCCGAGGCGGCGCTACGCGAAGCGCGGTGCGTGCGCACGGCAGTGGGCATGACCGACGTGTCGACCCTCGCCAAGTTTGAGATCAGCGGGCCCGATGCCGCCGCCTTGCTCGAACTGATCTGCGCGACAACCGTGGCCAAGTTGGCGGTCGGGCGCGGGCGCTATACCTTCATGCTGCGCGAAGACGGCTTTGTGTTTGACGACGGCACTGTCTGGCGCCTGGACGAAAACCGCTATCTGCTCACCAGTTCGACAGGCGGTGCGGACCGGATGGCGACGCATATCTCTTATGTCCGCCAATATCTTTGCCCGCACCTGCGCGTCTCCGCCATCAATGTGCAGGAACATTATGCCGGGATTGCGATTGCGGGACCAAATGCAAAGGCCGCGCTCGCCTCGCTGATTGGCGACGAACCGCCGCGCCATATGTCGACCGTTCCTGCCCAAATTGCGGGCATACCGGTGGTCGTGCTGGCCGCAAGCTACAGCGGAGAGCGCGCGTTCGAAATCTACGTCGAAGCCACCAACGCAGGACCCGTCTGGACTGCGTGCGAGGTCGAAATATCGAAACATGGTGGTTGTCTTTATGGGCTGGAGGCCATGGAGTTTCTTCGTATCGAAAAGGGTCATCTCGTTGTCGGCGGTGAAATCGACGGACGGATGACGCCGTTCGATCTGGCGCTCGATAAAATGCTCAACAAGGCAGGCGGTTATATCGGCGCGTCGGGGCTGTACCGACCTGCCTTATCGGAGCCAGGGCGCAGGCAATTAGTGGGGCTTCAGGCGATTGCAGGCGATATTCCCGAAGGGTCGATGCTCGTCACGCGCGAAGGCGAAAGCCCTCAGGGCCATGTCAGTGCCGCCGCTTTTCGCATCATCGAGGGCGGCTCGATCGCGCTAGGCCAATTGGTCGATGGTTTCAGTCGGCACGGCGAGGAATTGATGGCGACTTCACCAACCCGAGGACAACAAGCGTTGGTTCGCGTCACCCACCCGCATTTCTATGACACTTCTGGGGAGCGTTACCGTGACTAATGTAACAATCACCCCGCTCCCCGCCGCACCGTTGCATGCGTTCGAAATCTGGAGCAATGCGTCCGCAGTTGCCAAAAGGTTTGAGGGCGCAACCGGCTTCGCGCTTCCCCGCCTCGGCACATCTGGCGGAACCGATGCGCTCAGCCTGATCCGCTACGAACCCGGCGTCTGGCTGGTCGAAGGTGACGCCGCCGCCTTGCCCGCAATCTTGGAAGAAGACGGCGCCATCACCCCCATCGGCGGCGGCATTACCCGCGTTCAATTATCCGGAAAAGGCTGGCGTACGCTCTTGATGGAAGGTGGCGTGTTCGACGCCGAGAACCGGGCTTTTGCGGAGGGATGTAGCGCGGCAACGATCATCGACCATGTGAACGTCCGGTTGCATGTTGTCAGCGATGACGCTTGCATCGCCTATATTCCGCTCAGCTTTAGTGAGGGCCTGATCCATTTTTGGAAGCAGGCGTCAGAATCGTTGGCGTCCTAATCACCGCTTCGGTGCCGAATGCCGAAGCTCCATCCCCCGTGCATGACGTCGCTGAAAGCCTTTCCACAATGTCACCCCTTCACCGCCGGGACTAAATGCACCCCACGGTGTCCCGTCCGGGGCTTTCCATTCGCCCGCATCCGAATCCATCATCGGTACATCAAGATAGTCCCGCTTGTCGGCCTCACCGCGCAAGCTCACGGCCAAAAAAGCAGTGATGAAATGCAGGTTGATCGCATTGATCCGGTCCTGCCGCCAGATCGGGTCTTCAAACCAGTCTATATCCCACACGCTGCCGCGCATTTCGACCGGCACAGGGTTTAACGCGACCGAGTGACCCGCTTGCTTGTAGGTCAGCAAGTAGCGATCGGCATTCACTGCACCGCCAAACACAGCCAGCGCACCGGTTGCATAATCCACCACCGGATCGGCATCCCCCTGTATCAGCAACAACGGTGTGGTGATTTCGGCCAGCCCTTCGGGCCCCCAAGCGCTCCTCGGTAAACCGCCACCCGGCGCAAGCGCGACAATTGCCTTTAGTCCGTCCACCTTAATCTCATCCGCACCCGTGCTCCCGCGAGCAATTTTCTTGAGCCAGCCGTCCGCGACAACCGCCATGTTCGGGCCTTCGGGATCAAGGGTTGCGCCGCCAGCGGTCAGCACCCCGTATCCTCCTTGAGAGTAGCCGACCAAGGCAATGCGTGATGGATCGATCTGCGCGCCCAATGCCTTGCGCAATTCCGCTATGGCAAACGCGATATCGACCGGACGATTAAAATTCGGCGCTGCGCGCGTAACTGCCGAAACCAGATAAGGGTTGGGATCGCGGTGATGGATAGCAGCGACAACATAGCCCTTTGATGCCAGATTTTCTGTCAGCCACGTCATTACCGCAGGATTGTTGCTGTATCCATGACTGACAACCACCAGCGGATGGCTTGTGCCAACCGGCTTTGCGTTTGCCACGGCCAAACCGGCTTGGCTGAAGAAAACCGGCGGACGGGGCGGCTCTCCCCACAGGCTGCCGCGATAGACGACGGTTTTTGCGCCTTTGGCGATGCTGGCGGGATACCAGATATCGACTTGCAACTTGCGGTCCACCATCGGCACCTCCCCAGTTGTAGGGTCGGCTTTTTCCAATTCCGGCTGGTTCTTGTTGACGAAAATTGCGGTTCGCAGTCCAACGGCATAAGGCCCAAGTGCGGCAAGTTCCGGGGCGTCGACGCCGGGAGAACTTGGGACGTTCGGCTGCGCATTCAAAGGTAACGCGACTATCGTGCATGCCCAAACCGTTACGCGCTTCATCATGCGATCAATTCTTCGCCTTCGACGCTGGCAGCGGGCCAGACAAGCTGTTGCTCCATCCAGGGATATTCGGCGATCAACGACGGGAAGGTTTTTTCCTGCAAGACCTGTTGGCAAAGTGCTGCGGTCAGTCGAGGGATGTCGCCTAGTTCATTGGTGCGGGCGACCACCTGTACCGCCCGCGAAAAACGGCCGCGCGTCATCGGCTCGGCTCTCAACTGCGGCAGTAATTCCTGAACTGCAGCGAGACATACCGGCGTGGTAATTGTCCAACCGAGCCCGGCCGCCACCAATGCCAATTGTTGATGCGATGACTCGACTTCGACCATTTGCGGCAGTTTCAGTTTCATCCGGACAATCTGCCGTTCGATCTGCTGGCCAGTTCCGGTCAGCCGGGAAAATCGGATGAACGGCAGCGACGATGGCACACCCACCAAATCCAGCGGTTCACGGAAATCCTTGGGAAATACGAATATGAAGCTTTCTTCGAACACGGGATGCAGCTCGACAGTGTCGCGGTGTTCGAGGTTGAAGCTACCGGTAACGAGCATGTCGATGTCGCGTGCCAGAAACTCCCCCTGATGTTCCATCGAAATCCCGGAACGAATATTCCACCGGTCGGCACGCGAGCCCAGATTACGCAATATTGGAGCGGTGAGCTGATTGGCGAGACTGAACGACATCGCGACCGTGACGCTCGAAATGGGAAGATTGGCGCCCTCGCGCACTTCGTCATAGGCCAAACGTGCGTGCGCGATAAGCTTCTGTCCACGCGCGAATAGCGATTTGCCGCTGGCCGTTAGCCCCAACGGTCGCATCGTGCGATCGAACAGGGGCGCGCCGATGCCGTTTTCAAGCTTCGCGATGGTTTGCGAAACGGCCGACTGTGTAACTTGCAAATGGTTGGCACATTGCGACATTCCGCCAAGCTCGACGGTCATCACAAAAACCTCAAGCGCGTGCAGATCGAATTCCTGTGGCAGTTTCATGCGGCGGCCCTCCCAAGCGCATTCGCCAGACGGAACCGGCTAGCATAACCTACACTAATGGCTAGCGGACACAGTTGGTAATAGTAATATACATTTTCGTCATAAGCGCGTTATGCGTCAGTGGCGTTGCATCGATGCATCACTTGTCGTGATCACACGTGCTTCGATGCCGCCACCCGGCCGCCTGATTTCAGCCAAAAGAAGCAGCAGGGTTGAAATAAAGGCGACCAAGCTAAGCGCCGCGAACATGATCAACATCGCGTCGTATCCACCGGGATTGCGCGGCCCCGCGTTGAAGGCGTCATTGAGATGCCCCGCTCCATAATTAGCCGCGGCCAACCCCAAAGACTGGATCATATTGATTAGGCCAAAAGCCGTTCCCACTCGGTGTTTTTCGACCAGCATTGCGGTCGACGGCCAGATAACAGCCGGAATAACCGAAAAACTGATCCCCATTAGTGCGGTCGTTACCCATAGACCGTAATCGGTCGTCGCAAGGATTAGGAACGTGAGCGGCATCAGCGCCGCTGCAAACGTGAGCAGGCTTGCGCGCCGCCCGATCCGGTCTGCAATCAGACCGAAAATCGGGGTCGCAAAAATCGCGGCGGCAAAGACATAAGAGTTTGCCGTCCCCGCCTCAGCAAGGTTCATCCCCTTCACATCCATGAAATACTGGATTGAAAAGGTGGAACGGAAGGGAAAGAATACGCTAGCAAACAGCACGTTGAGCCAAAGAATATACCAGAAGGACCGGCTGAACCCGGTAAGGTCCTTCAACACAAACCGCTCCGATTTTTGCCCCACGGCGCGCAGATGCGGCAATTTTTTGTCGATCAAGTAATAAGCGAACGCCGTCACAACGCCGGTCGCGGTCAACCCCGCAGCAAGCCAAAGGGGCGCTTGCCATCCTTGCGCATAGACATCGGCAAACCAGCTCGTTGATTTATCCGCGCTATAAGAACCGACCCGCGCCATAGAGAAAAACAGGGCAATCGCCAGCGCCCCGCCGCCAAGATGGAACCACTGAGCAATGCCGACAAGCAGAGCGATATAGAGCGTCTCGTTACCAAGCCCGAACAGCAACCGGCCAAGCAGCATCAACTCATAAGGTTCTCCGACTGCGGTCAACGTCGCGCCGATCGTGCAGATTACGGCCGCTATCAATATCGCCTTCGCCGCGCCTATCCTGTCAATCAATATCCCACCGACAAGCGCGAGCGCGATATTGGGCAGGTTGAAGACAGCGTTGAGCAAACCAATCTGCGACTGGGTAAAGCCGCGCTGATCTCGCAGCATTCCCGCCACCGGGGCAATGCTGTCATAGGTGTAATAGCTTCCCATGATGGTCAGCGCGGCGAGTGCGAGGATCAGCCATTTCGTCTGCGATTGGGCCATTGCTCCCTCCTTAATGAATCCGCGCACCTTGACGTCGAAGCTCGCTTTGAACCTTTGACAGATCGACATCGGCAAAGTCACTGTCCGACTTCACGGCAATCGCCGCCGCAACGCCAGCACCTTGTCCCGCCACCGCACAGCACATCATGTTACGCACAGCGGCATGGCTGACCTTGTCTCCGCCAATCGTTCGACCCGTGACGATCAGGTTTTTGACGCCCTTGGGCAGCATCGAACGATAGGGCACGTGAAAATATCGCCCTGTAGTAGGCAATATCAACAGTCCGTATCCATCTATAAACTCCGGAAAGATACCGATGCTGTCATCAAACCGCGCCTGTTCCCGCACATCGTCTCCCGTCATGTTGTACACTGCGTCAATCTTACGCGTATCGCGAATGCCCAGTGTCATACCGAAATTGCGTAGCTTCGCATCCTCGCAGCCGGGCATGAATGCTTTAAGCGCGTTGACCGCATGCATCGCCTGTTTGCGGCCTGCCATCTCGCCATGAGTCAAAGCGTCAGGGTCGGTACCGTCAAGAGTGAGGTGTACCATGTTCAGATAAGTGAGATCGCCCTGATCGGAAACGGTGCCCCACGTGCCTGCCATAGTTTTCACGCTGTCGGGGATCAGGCCAGCTTCGAGCGCCTTTTTGAACGGCTTACGCAGGAAGGGCGAGAACATTTCATCCTCTTTTCCGCTGGTCGTCACCTCCCATTCGCCGCCCGCCGCCCAATCGCCAAATGTTTGCGGATCGGCCTTAACCGCGTCGATAAAGCGCGTCTTGTTGACTCCACACATCGAGAACATGACCGAGGCCGACATCATCTCGTTGACCGGATGCTTGTGCGTTGGCGCGCCGCAGCGATAAGCAATATCGGCGTCTCCTGTGGCATCGATTATGCGCTTGGCGAGAATGGCTTCGCGCCCTGCCTTGCTCTCGACAATCACGCCAATGATAGTGTCGCCTTCCATGATGGGCGCGACGAACATTCGGTGGAGCATCGGGATAATACCCGCCTCCTCGACGAGAGTGTCGGCAACAAATTTGAATGCTTCTGCGTCAAGGCTGTGGCTGATCGATTGCGGCTCGGGCATCGCTGCGCCCATTGCCTTGGCGCGCTCTTCAAATTCGCGGCCGATCCCTTCGCTGTCGATGGTGGCCGGGTGGCGATACCAGGCAAAACCCTCGACACCGACCTGAGTGATATTGCCGCCAAAACAACCATAACGTTCCAGCAAGACAGTTTCGACGCCCGCGCGTGCACTGGCTAGCGCAGCGGCAAGGCCGCCGGGGCCAGAGCCGACCACGAGCACATCGGTTTGCCGAATGACATCGATTTGCCTGGCGGTTTCGTAAATGATGAGAGTCATCGCTGGGAAGTTTCCCAATCGGACGCCACGTAATACCGTGCGTTGGAAGGAGCGAGCAGTGGCTTGCCCAAGATATGGTCAGCGCCTTTTTCTCCAATCATGATTGTCGGAGCGTTGAGATTTCCAGTGGTAATCGACGGCATCACCGAACTATCAACGACGCGGAGGCTTTCGACGCCGATCACGCGCAATTCGCTGTCCACCACCGCCATCGGGTCGTCGCTGCGCCCCATCTTGCAGGTCCCGCAGGGGTGATAGCCGCTCTCGACCTTTTCGCGGATAAAGTCGTCAATCGCATCATCCGACGAAATACTGGCACCGGGGGCGATTTCTTCGCCACGAAACGGATCGAAGGCAGCTTGGTCGAAAATCTCCCGCGTCAGGCGGACGCCGGCGCGCATTTCAACCCAGTCGTCGGGGTGGCTCATATAATTGAAACGAATGACCGGCTTTTCGCGCGGATCCGTTGAGCGCAGCGTTACGCTGCCCCGGCTTTTCGACCGCATCGGGCTGACATGCGCCTGGAATCCATGTCCGCGAACCATCGATTTTCCGTCATAGCGGACCGCCAGCGGGAAGAAATGATATTGGATATCGGGATATTTTATCCCCGCCCTGCTGCGGATGAAGCCACAGCTTTCGAAATGATTGGTGGCACCCAAACCCTTGCGCGTGAGCAACCATTGCGCACCGACAAGTCCTTTCGCAAACCAGTTCATATAAGGATAGAGTGTGACGGGCTGTTTGCACGCGATCTGGAAATAGAATTCCAGATGGTCCTGCAAATTCGTTCCCACGCCCGAACGATCGACAATCACATCAATCCCGTGCGCGCGCAATTCGGCGGCGGGACCGATTCCCGACAGTTTGAGCAATTGGGGCGAGTTGATAGGTCCGCCTGCAAGGATGACTTCGCGGTTGGCGCGCGCCTCAAGCTGCTGACCGCCGTGCTCGTACGCTATGCCGACCGCCCTGCACCTCTCGATTATCACGCGGCTGGCGAGAGCGTGCGTGATAACCGTAACATTGGGGCGTTTCATCGCCGGTCGCAAATACGCCTTCGCTGCGCTGCATCGCGCGCCATCGCGGACGGTCATGTCCATCCGGCCAAAACCTTCCTGCTGGGCGCCATTGATGTCCTCGGTGACAGGATAACCCGCCTGTGCGGCGGCATCAATCCATGCCTGATAGAGCGGATTCTGCATTGGGCCGTATGTAGTATCCAGAGGGCCATCTTCGCCGCGATATTCATCCCCGCCCTCGGCGCGTCGCTCGGCGCGTTTGAAATAGGGCAGCACGTCGGCATAGCCCCACCCTTGTGCACCCTGTTCCTGCCAACTTTCAAAATCGAGCGGGTTTCCGCGGACATAAACAAGGCCATTGATGGAAGAGGATCCACCCAGCCCCTTACCGCGCGGTGTATGCATTCGGCGACCAGCCAATGCGGGTTCAGGCTCGCTTTCATACTGCCAGTTATACTTGCGCGTGTTCATCGGGATCGACAACGCGCTTGGCATCTGAATGAAAACCGAGCGGTCTGACCCGCCATATTCAATCACCAGCACGCTATTACCGCCATCGGCACTCAACCGGTCCGCAAGCACGCACCCCGCCGATCCTGCACCGACGATGATATAGTCGAAACTCTTACTGCTCGCCATCAACCGCTGCCTTATGAAGCGCCAACAATCCCTTGAGAGTTCCTGCGCACATCAGCAGCAGGACTAATGCAAGCGGCAGGCCAGTCGCGATGGCCCCGGCCTGCAATGACGTCAGCCCGCCACTCAGTAGCAAGACGACGCCAATGCCACCGACCGCAAACAGCCAGACGGTTTTCTGTCTAAGCGGTGTGTCGGTTCGTCCACCCGCTGTCATTGTATCGATGACCAATGTGCCCGAGTCCCACCCGGTTACAAAGAATATCAGGATCAAGGCAATCGCAACGACCGACGTAAACTGCGCCCAAGGCAGCGAACCGAGCAATACAAATAATTGGGTGTCGAGCGAAGCTTTGGCTAGTTCTGCACCATTACCCGCGACGACCTGCGCGATGCTGGCATCACCAAAAATCGTCAGCCACAATATTCCCAGCAGGCTCGGTGCAATCATCGCTCCGGCAATGAATTCGCGGACCGTTCGCCCCAGCGAAATCCGTGCCATAAACATACCGACAAACGGCGCCCAGCTGATCCACCACGCCCAATAATAAACTGACCAGTCGTTGTAAAAGCCGGTATCGGTTCGACCGACAGGGTTCGATAACGCCGGAAGTAACTTGATATACTGGAATATGTTACTCGCGATATCTCCCATCAATTGTATGGTCGATCCCGTACTCAAGACGAAAACCAACAGCGCAAAGGCGACCCACATATTGACTTCGCTCAATATACGGATGCCGCGGTCGATACCGCCCCGGATGGACAAGAAAGTTATTCCTGCCATGAACGCGATGAGAGCCAATATGGTCACTGGCGAACTCGCGACGCCGTAGAGAAAGCTGATCCCCGCCATCGCCTGCTGCGCACCCAGCCCAAGCGAAGTGGCGAGGCCGAAAATAGTAGCCAGCACCGCCAGAACCTCGATCACATCACCGGCGCGGCCCCAAATCGCCTTGCCGAATAGCGGGTAGAATGCCGACCGCATCGACAAGGGCATATTGAAATCAAAGCTGAAGACCGCGAGCGCGAGGCCAGTAACCGCGAAAATGGCCCAGGGATGCAGTGCCCAATCGAATATCGTCGCCGCCATGGCGATCGTCCGCGCTGCAACCGGATCGCCTGTTGCGCCGCCAAGAGGCGCACCTGACCCACCCGACATCGACGACATGAAATGCGTGACCGGCTCTCCCACGCCATAAAAAACAAGGCCGATCCCCATCCCCGCTCCAAAGAGCATCGCGAACCACGACAGCCGCGAATAATCGGGCGTTGCCCCTTTGCCACCCAGCCTGATTTTGCCGAGTGGCGACACCGCGATAGCGACGCAGAACAGCAAGAGCAGGTTGCCCGCTGTCATGAAGAACCAGTCGAATTGCGAAACGGCACCTGCGCGCAAATTGGAGAATATGTCCGCCGATGCCGCGGGCGCCACCACCGTGAATATAATTACTGCGAGGGAAATGAGAGCGGTTGGGAAGAACACCGCCGGATTGATGATCATTCCACCCCAGTTGCGGTTTGACTTTCCGTATTCGCCCAGATCGATCTCTTTGGTCCAGTCTCCCAATATCTTCCCCCTCGACTTACGCTAGTGGCTGGCTGCTGTGATCAGCGCTGTCCATAACCATGCCGCGAAACTGCGCCACACCTCGACATGAAATCGGGTTTCCGAATCCCGAATGAGGATGATTTCGACGGTTTCGTAAATCGTTCGTGTTGCCCGTCCGACCGCAAATCGGTCGAGATCGAGCGGACAGCCAGACATCAGCAACTTTGCCGCATCCGGTCCCTCTACAATCAGGCAAACGGATCGCTCGCTCACGTTGGTGACGGCGATTGGCAGTCCCTCCCCTAGCGGGATGTTGGTGCCAGCGGAAGCGCGCATCAGCCATTCGTCCGGGCCAAGACAGGCAATGCCGCCTTCGGTCGCGCCGATTTTCGTCGGCACTTTCACGCCAAACAATGCTTCGAGCGCCTGTGCTTGCCGGGACCGCAGCGAATAACGAGCCATCGGGGGCGCAAGGCTGATCGCCACGCCATCCGTCGAAAAGGGCATAGCTGGAACGGGATCGGCACGGACGAGCGCATCAGACATTGAGCCGCGCTCCTTCGGGATCATAAAACACCATCCCGCTGACCTTTGCCCGATGCGTGGTGCCGGGCATCGGGATATGCAGCGTCTCATCGATCATGTTCTGCCCGCCCGCGACCAAAGCGAGTGCAATCGAGCGGCCAAGCGTCGCGCTCCAATAGGATGACGTCACATGCCCGATCATTGTCATCGGGATTGGTTGGTTCGGGTCGGCGACAATTTGCGCGCCTTCTTCCAACACGACATTGGGGTCCTCTGTGAGCAAGCCGACCAATTGCTTGCGACCCGGCGCGATTATGTCGGGCCGCGCGAGCGAACGCTTTCCGACAAAATCCGGCTTCTTCTTGCCCACCGCCCAATCAAGGCCCGCATCAAAAGGTGTTACTGTGCCGTCGGTATCTTGCCCCACAATGATAAAGCCCTTCTCGGCGCGCAGAACATGCATCGCCTCGGTGCCGTAAGGCGTGATATCATACTGCGCACCTTCGGCAATAAGCCTCTCCCATATCGTGCGGCCATAGGCGGTGGGTACGTTGATTTCGAAGCCCAGTTCGCCGGTGAAGCTCACACGGAAGAGGCGGGTCGGAATGCCACAGATTGTTCCCTCGCGGATCGCCATATGCGGGAAAGCCTCGGCCGACAGGTCTATACCCTCAACCAAAGGCTCAAGCGCCTTGCGCGCATTCGGCCCCTGAAGCGCGATAACAGCATATTGCTCGGACGTGCTGGTCAACCAGACGTTGAGGTCAGGCCATTCAGTCTGGAGGTAATCCTCCATCATATTAAGCACCCGCGCCGCACCGCCGGTGGTGGTGGTCAAGTGGAAGCGGTCGGAAGCAAGCCGAGCCGAAACGCCATCATCGGTGATGAAGCCGTCCTCTTTCAGCAACAGACCATAACGGCACCTACCCGGCTCCAAAGCCTTCCACGGATTGGTGTACATGCGGTTGAGAAACTCCGCTGCGTCCGGGCCGACAACTTCGATCTTGCCCAGCGTCGAAGCATCAAAAATGCCCAGCGAGTTCCGCACTGCGAGACATTCGCGGTTAACCGCGGCGTGCATATCCTCACCGGCCTTGGGAAAGTATCGCGCGCGGCGCCACTGCGCGACGAGTTCGAATGCGGCTCCATTTTCTTCAGCCCAGCTATCGATGTTGGTCGTTCGCGTCGGCTGAAACAATGCGCCTTTGGCATGCCCCGCCAGCGCGCCAAATGTCTGCGGCGTATAGGGCGGGCGGAAGCTGGTAAG
The DNA here is from genome assembly GCA_031362665.1 of Sphingomonadales bacterium. GTDB lineage: Bacteria > Pseudomonadota > Alphaproteobacteria > Sphingomonadales > Sphingomonadaceae > Sphingorhabdus_B. The sequence goes on along the minus strand of JANLSY010000163.1, from coordinate 152 downwards.
GCCGATGTCGGTCACAGGCTTACCCAGCGCGGCCGAAGCGATTTGCAGGCCGTTCAAATTGGATGTCTTGCCCTGATCGGTCGCCATACCATTGGTGGTGTAGCGTTTGATATGCTCGATTGAACGAAAACCTTCACGCACCGCTAGCTTAA
>JANLSY010000290.1:0-10328 GCA_031362665.1 Sphingomonadales bacterium | reverse complement strand
GTCACAATGATTACTGCGTCGGTCGACGAAACCGCTCTTGCTGCAGATTTGATGTCCAACACAATTTCGGCCATCCGTTCTGACACCGAAAATGTAGTTTCGGAAATCAGCGCGCTGGAACAGGGCTTTAATCAGGTCGATGCCAAATTGTCATCGTTGCAGGACAATGCGCGCAAATTCGTCGCCGGCCTCGGATAAGCAATAAGCGTCATTGAATTTCTATCCCTGTTGTGAAAAGCAGCGGGCCATGAGTTTAGAATCGCGAATCCATATCCTTGTCACCGGCGCATCGCGCGGAATCGGTGCGGCCATTGCCAAAACTTTCAACCCGGAAACGGTTCGTCTGCTCGCGCTGTCTAGTAGTGACGGCGATCTTGCGGATCCGGAGGTCCCTTTAAAACTGTGGGCCGATTCGTTGGCCAAATTGGATGGACGAGTCGACATTCTCATCAACAACGCAGGCGTATTCGAGGCAAACCCGATAAACGTCGATGACGAAAATTGGCGCCAAAGCTGGAACCGCACCATGCAAGTGAACCTGACCGCAAGCGCCGAACTTTGTCGCCTTGCCGTCCTTCACTGGCAAGAGAAGCAATTCAGCGGACGCATCGTGAACATCGCCAGCCGCGCCGCGCACCGCGGCGATAGCCCTGACCATTGGCATTATGCAGCATCGAAGGCCGGTATGGTCGCGATGACCAAAACCATCGCCCGCGCCTATGCCGCGCAAGGAATATATGCCTTTGCCATCTGTCCGGGCTTTACGATGACCGGCATGGCTGAAGATTATCTCGACAGCCGCGGCGGCGATAAGCTGCTTGCCGACATCCCGCTCGGTAAGGTGGCCGATCCTGAAGAAGTCGCCGCTATCGCCAAATTCTGCGCGCTCGACGCGCCGCCTTCGATGACCGGCGCCGTTCTCGATATCAATGGAGCAAGCTATGTCCGTTAGAATTGCTGCGATGGCGGCTATACTCTTGGCCGGTTGCGCTCAGGTTACGCCGATGGCTTCCAAAAACGACGCACGCTTTCAAGGTGCAGCTTTGGCAAAAGCCTGCGAAGGCCGCGACGGCTGGAGCGACGCGGCGCCGCCCGCACAAGTTTTTGGCAATGTCTATATGGTAGGAACATGCGGCATCACATCGTTGCTGATTACCACGCCCGATGGCCATTTTCTGATCGATGGCGCAACCGATGAAGCGGCGGCCGGCATCGCAGAAAATATCCGCTCGCTCGGTTTTAATCCCAAGGATGTCCAATTTCTCCTCGTGACGCACGAGCATCTGGACCATGCGGGCGGTCTGGCGCGGTTGAAGCAAATCACGGGCGCAAAGTTTGCCACGCGCGAAGCGGCAAGGCAGAGCTTGGAAACCGGTTTGCCAGTAATGGACGATCCACAACATGGCACCCACCCTGCGTTTCCCGGCATCAAGGCCGAGCAGATAATTGCCGATGGAGAAGCGCTTCAGATCGGCAAACAGGTGATAACGGTGATTGCCACGCCCGGCCACTCGCCCGGCGGAACAAGCTATACTTGGAAGTCCTGCGAAGGGACGGTTTGCCGCACTATCGTCTATGCCGATAGCCTTAACGCAGTATCGGCAGATGCATACCGCTTCACCGACCATCCGGGCTATGTCGCAACGCTGCGCAGGTCGATGGCGCGGATAGAGGCTATCACCGACTGCGATATCATGATCAGCCCGCATCCGCTCCAAAGCGAGTTTTTCGAACGGCTCGCAGGTGCAAAGCCACTGGTCGACGCCGGGCGCTGCAAACAATATGTAACCGCCGCCCGCGAACGGCTGGACGGCCGCCTTGCCAAAGAGGCTGGGGAGTGAACTGGCTACTCACCCTGCCCTGCACCCGTACAGAGGCGGAGGCATTGCATGACGATGACGAATGGCTCTCGCTGCTCGACCCCATGCCGACAATTGTTGCTGAAGAGGTCGAGGCGTTCAACGATGCCAAATGGCAGGTGAAGGCTTATTTTGCCGAGGAGCCTGGCAAACGCGTCACCGTCGCAATTCAGGGCCGCCTGCCGAGCGCCGCAAAAGCAAAGGGAAAGCTAAAAAAATTGCCCGACGAAGACTGGCTGGTCTTGAGCCAGCAAGGGCTGCAGCCCGTTCATGCCGGGCGCTTCTATGTCCACACGTCAACCAACAAAGGCGAAGTTCCAAACGGCGCAATCCCATTTTTGATAGAAGCAAGCCGCGCATTCGGCACCGGGGGGCACGAAACAACCAGCGGCTGCCTGGCGATGCTCGACCGGATAAAACAGCAGGGCAAATATTTCGACCTGATTGCAGACATTGGCACCGGCACCGGATTGCTTGCATTTGCCGCGCGGCATCTGTGGCCCCGCGCCTATCTCATGGCATCGGACATCGACCCGGTCAGCGTGAAAGTGACTGTTGACAATGCGATAGCCAACGATGTTGTTGTCGGCACCGGCCAAGGCGAAATCGCTTTGTGCGTCGCGTCGGGTACTGACCACGCGCTGATCCACCAGCGTGCGCCTTACGACCTGGTAATCGCCAACATATTGGCAGGCCCCCTTATTGAACTTGCGCCATCGCTGGCGGAAATCACACAAGACGGCGGATCTCTGATCCTTGCAGGTCTGCTCGACACCCAAGCCAAAGCGGTATTGCGAGCGTACCGCTTGCAGGGTTTCCGTTTGCAACGGCGCGAGGACACTGGCGACTGGCCCTGCCTGTGGCTGGTCAAGCGGCGCAATTACAGTTGGCGCCGGCCGCTGCGTGCCGATGGTCAAACCAGCCAGCCGCCCGGAGATTTCGGCACTTGGTAATTAAAGCCGTATTGCGTCGCAAAGGCGCATCCGCCATATCCCGAAACAATGGCAGCAGATTCAGCTAGTTCCGATCTGGATTTCGCGCGGCGGGCACGGTTGGCCGATGCGCTAATCCGTACCGGACGCGGCGACCGTTCTGCATTCGAAGCTGTGTACAAGGCAACATCGGCGAAACTATTCGGCGTCTGCCTTCGTATCTTCCCCGACAGGAATGAAGCGGAAGAAGCATTGCAGGACGCCTATCTCACCATCTGGAACAAGGCCGCGAGCTTTGAAGCAGGGCGCGCCAGCCCTATCAGCTGGCTCGTGGCGGTGACGCGCAACCGCGCAATCGACCGGTTGCGTTCGCGTGGCAAGGCAGGGTTTGCGTCGCTCGACGAAGCGGCAGAAATTGCGGACCCTGCGCCACTGGCAGACGCACAATTGCTCAGTTCAGGCGAAGACCGTGTGCTGCATGGTTGCATCGAAGGGCTCGACCGGCGCGACGCGCATTTCATCCGCAGCGCATTCATCGGTGGCGCGACCTATGCCGATCTGGCACAACAAGAAAATGAGCCGCTGGGCACGGTCAAGAGCCGGATACGGCGGGCGCTGATAAAGCTGCGTGCATGCATGGAGGGGGCTTCATGACCATTTTGAGCGAAGACGATATCGCCTTGGCCGGTGAATATGTGCTCGGCCTGCTCGACGTGGCTGGCGAAGCTACGGCTAATGCCCGAATAGCGACCGATACCGCCTTTGCCGCTGAAGTAGAGGCCTGGCGCGAACGGCTTTCGCCGATGTTGGCGGGCGACGAGGCGGCACCTACACAACTTTGGGACGTAATCCAGAACTGTCTGCCGTCACCAACCGGGCAGGATGTCGGGTCCGGTAAACTGCTGTTCTGGCGCACATTGACCGGCATTTCGGTCAGCGCCGCTGCGATATTGGGCATATTGCTTCTGCAAAGGCCCGAGGCGGTCGCGCCGCCAGCCCCCGAAGCACCGCTGATTGCGGCTCTGGGCAGCGAGGCGGGGAATGCGTCACTTACGGCCAGCTATGATGCAAGCACCGGACGCATGATCGTAACGCCGGTTTCACTCGATACCGGCAAACTATATCCTGAACTTTGGATCATTCCTGCAGACGGCACGGCACGGTCGCTAGGGATGGTGGCATCCAAATCGGCCACTTCGATCATTGTACCTGCCGAAATGCGCCAGTTTCTCGACGTAGGCGGCACATTGGCGATTACGCCAGAACCCGAAGACGGCGCGCCAGGTGGCAAAGCAACCGGCCCGGTTATCGCCAGCGGCAAAATCGCAACGATTTAAAAAATCTTTTGGGAGATGCATCCAGATAAGGATTGCTTCCGTTCCTGCTGACAGCACGCCATCCCCCGGACGTGCGCAGAAAAGGAAAGTTGAAATCATGATCAAAGCAAATCGTTTTCTCGTCGCACTCGCACTTGCATCGTCGACCTTGGCCGGAAGCGCCGTCGTCGCCAACCATCACAAAATGGCGAACCCAACCGTTGGCGGCGCCGCTATGTTTCCCGCAAAGACAATCGCCGAAAATGCTTCGGCCGCCCCGAACCTTACCACCCTTGTCGCAGCAGTCAGCGCCGCCGGTCTCGTAGAAACGCTGGCCAGCCCCGGACCGTTTACGGTATTCGCACCGACAAATGACGCCTTTGCCAAGCTTCCGGCTGGCACGGTTGAAACACTGGTGAAGCCCGAAAACAAGGCAACGCTCACCAAGATACTTACCTATCATGTGGTGGCAGGCAAGCTGACCGCCAAGGATATCGTTGGCGCCATAAAGGCTGGCGGCGGCAAGGCTTCGTTGACCACCGTTGCCGGTGAAAAGCTGTCCGCGCGTCTGTCGGGTAAAAGTGTCATCATCACCGACGGCAAGGGCGGTCAGTCTGCCGTCACCACCGTCGACGTCATGCAGTCGAACGGCGTTGTGCACGTCATTGATTCGGTTTTGCTGCCTTAACCCGGCAGTGAATGCGGGGGGCCGGTCGCTTTTCCCTCCCTTTTTAGCGCCCGGTCCCTTCCGCATATGCCTGCGTGCCGTGCGTAATCACCTCATCGTCGGCCAATATGTCTGCAATCGCGATGTCAGGTAAATCCTCAAGCTCGGCATAAAGCGGCGCGAAGTCGGTTTCGACTGTGACTTTCAGCAAATGGTCGAGATTAGGGATAACAAAATAATTCTGCTGGAAATCGTCGATACGATATTCGGTCCGCATCACCCGCATCAGATCAAAGCCGATGCGATTAGGGCTCGGATCGTCCAGCGCAAAAACGCTCTCGGCATAGCTCGACACGATACCCGCGCCGTAAATGCGCATTCCGTTGGGTTGTTTGATCAGTCCGAATTCCACTGTGTACCAATATAGCCGCGCCAGATGGTCCAGCGCGCCGAAGCCCAGGCTGCGTAACCCGCCCTGCCCGTAAGCCACCATATAATCTGCAAACACCGGATCGGCGAGCATAGGGACGTGGCCGAACACGTCATGGAAGACATCGGGCTCTTGCAGATAATCGAGCTGCTCCGGCGTGCGAATGAAATTGCCTGCCGGAAAGCGCCGGTTCGCAAGATGATCGAAAAAGACTCTGTCGGGAACCAGCCCCGGCACCGCAACCACTTGCCAACCAGTTGCTGATATCAATCGCGCATTGAGTTCGCGATATTCGGGGATGCCTGGCCTCGATAGTTTCAGAACGTCCATCCCGCGCAGAAACGCATCTGCCGCCCTGCCCGGCAACATCTCCGATTGCCGCGCAAACAGCCGGTCCCACATCGCATGTTCGTCCGAACCGAATGCATCCCAATCTTGCGGAATCGTCCAGTCGGCATTTGCACCTTCGGGTGGCGACGCGTAAACATTCTGGAAATCGGCCATAGGGAATTGGTTACACTTGAAACTGTTTCGCATCAACAGCCTGTGGACAGCCCTGCGCGCTATTGTCGGTTGGCCCTTGGTGATAGTCGGCTTGTATATGCTGGGTGCGTTGGTCGGCAGTCATGTAGCGGCCAACGACGGATGGAAGCAGCCAATAGACGGCATTGAGATTTTCGTCGAAACCAACGGCGTTCATGTCAGCCTTGTCGTGCCGATGGCAGCCGCTGGCGAAGACTTAAGCGATCTCATCCGTCCCAAGGATCTTCGAAACCGCGATTTATATGGGACGCATGCAATGATCGGCTGGGGCCATGGCCGTGTATATCGCAATGCGCAAACTTGGGGCGATGTCCGCAGCGGTGATGTTACCAGCGCGATTTTCGGCTCCGACTATACCACGCTGCATGTCTACCATCTGACAAATCCTCAAGCATTACCCCACCGGAAAATACTCAGGGTTACGCCCCGGCAATATCACGTCATCATTTCGCAAATCCGCCGGACATTCCGTCTCGACAAGACCGGGCATAGCCGCGCCTATCCCGCTTACGGTCCTGACAACTTATTCTATGACAGCCGCGGCCATTACTCGGCCATCAACACCTGCAATAGCTGGACCGGCGAAATCCTTCGTAACGCGGGCGTGCGCGTCGGAATCTGGACGCCGATGCCCGGCGGGGTAATGCGCTGGTTCTAGGCTTTCATCCAGTCCCGAAGTGCCGCTGGGTCTTCGATCACAAGATGCCCATAGCGACGCGTGACCAACCCCTTGCTTTCCAGTTCCGATAACGCAGAAGCAATCGTCATCCGCGACACTCCGATCAGTTCGGCCAATTCCTGCTGCTTGATGCCTAACTTCACCGGCGGCGGGCGATCTCCCGCAAACGCGATCAGACGCTGCGCCAATCTTTTTGGTGCCGACATATTGCGAAAGACCAACAGATTATCGAGAGCTTCCTGCAACTGCTTCGCCAATATCTTCAGCATCTCGCGCGCGATATCGGGCGAACGGCCCATCACTTCGGAAAATATCTTGTCACCTACCCATAGCATGTCGACCTTGCCCAACGCTTCGATATCAAGAACGCGTTCGAACTGCCCCAGGCACGCCAGTTCGCCGAAGCTATCGCCCGGCCCCAGGATGAACAAAACGTGCATGTTGCCTTGCGCGTCCTGATGTCCGCACTTTACCTGACCTTTTTCGACAATCCAGAATCCGTCGGCGGCGTCGCCGCGATGGTGCAGAAACTGCCCCGGCGCAAAGCTCCTGCGAATCGCTTTCGCGCGCAGTTCGGCCTGCAATTCCTCGGGAAAGCTCGCAAACAAGGCAGGCGCCCCGACCGAACGACCGGTATTCTCGGGAGGATTTTTCGATTGTAAAATTCTTGGCATTATCGGCAAGCCAATCGTCATATAAGTGTCATCGAAGCAAGTCCTTTCGGAGTCGCACAACATCTTAGCCGAAACGAAGATGTCTGGAAGTTCTTTGGGGGTGGACAGCTTTGGACCGCGCGGCACTGAGGGGGGTCTGCTGCGGTTCTGACGGCGCGCTGGTTGCTCCTTTTAATCAGCGCGCCGTCAAGCTTACCTTAACTCGCAGCCACAATCGCCGCCCATTCGACTTCGTCAATGACGCGGATGCCAAGCGCCGTTGCCTGCTTCAGTTTCGATCCAGCCCCAGGACCAGCGACAACAAGGTCGGTCTTCACGCTCACCGAACCCGCCGCCTTGGCACCCAGCGCTTCCGCCTGCGATTTTGCCTCGTCGCGACTCATCGTTTCGAGCTTGCCGGTGAATACGATGGTCTTGCCGGTCCATTCGCTTTCGCGAACATTCGAGACATAGTCTGGAGGACTTACTTCGCTCAATAAATCATCCCAAACCTCACGGTTATGGGGTTCATGAAAGAAATCGCCCAGCGCTTCGGCCACGGTCGGGCCAATGCCATCGATACCGGTCAAATCCGCGAGCGCACTTTCGTCACCGTTTGCAACCCTGACGCCGATATCTTTGATAGCGTCCATCGACCCGAAATTCTTGAACAGATCTTTCGCGGTCACCGCCCCGATATGGCGAATGCCCAAGCCGAACAGCAAGCGCGCGCCGTCGGGCGACCGTTTGGTTTCAATTGCCGCCAACAGGTTGTCCACAGACTTTTCCTGCCACCCTTCGCGCCCAAGCAACTCACCACGATGTTGCTTCAGCTGAAAAATATCTGCTGGCGATTGTAGCCAGCCCGCATCGATGAATTCGCTTATGCTTTTTTCGCCGAGACCTTCAATGTCGAGCGCACCGCGGCTTACGAAATGCCGCAGCCGTTCGAAACGCTGCGCCGGGCAGATTAGACCGCCGGTACAACGGACATCGACTTCGCCATCCTCGGCAACGGCTTCGGAATCGCATGCCGGGCAATGGTCCGGAAAGGCATATGCGTCGCGCGGCTCTGCCAGCGTCAGATTCTCGACCACCTGAGGAATGACGTCGCCTGCCCGCTGAACCACAACCCGGTCGCCTGGTCGAACGCCAAGCCGCGCAATTTCGTCGCGGTTGTGGAGCGTCACATTGGACACTACCACGCCGCCCACCGTCACCGGCGTCAGCCGTCCAACTGGCGTCAACTTGCCAGTGCGGCCAACCTGGATATCGATGGCTTCCAGCGTCGTCTCGGCTCGCTCCGCCGGAAATTTGTGCGCAATTGCCCAACGCGGTGCTTTGGCGACAAAGCCCAAGCGCTCCTGCCAGTCGAGCCGATCCACTTTGTATACGACCCCATCGATATCATAAGGCAGTTCGGCCCGTTGCCGTTCAATAGCGGCATAATGCACCAACGCACCTTCGGCTCCGTCAACCTGAACCAGCAAAGGCGACACAGGAATGCCCCAAGCCGCAATAGCATCCATCACCGCGCTTTGCGTGTCAGAGGGGAGCGAGCTCACCTCACCCCAACCATGTGCGAGGAAACGCAAGGGCCGCGATGCTGTTACCTTGGCGTCCTTTTGCCGAAGCGACCCCGCCGCCGCATTGCGCGGATTGGCAAATATCTTGCCACCCTTTGTTTCCTGTTCGGCATTCAACGCGGCAAAGTCGGATTTGGCCATATAGACCTCGCCCCTGATTTCAAAGATTGCCGGAACATCGCCTTTAAGTTGCTTTGGGATGTCGGAGATAAAAGCGACATTCGCGGTCACATCTTCACCCACCGTGCCGTCGCCTCGTGTCGCTGCCTGTTTCAGCACGCCATTTTCGTAGCGCAGCGATAATGACAGCCCGTCGATTTTGTCTTCAGCGGTCAGGGCTACTTCGGCACCCTCATGCAAATTCAAAAACCGCCGTACCCGCGCGACGAAGTCCGCAACGTCCTCTGCATTGAACGCATTGTCGAGGCTCATCATCCGCTTGGCGTGCGTGACCTTTTTCAGCCCCGAAAGCTCTACCGAAGCGCCTACGACCTTATTGGGACTATCAGCGCGGACCAGATGCGGAAACGCCACCTCAAGCTCATTATTCCGCCGGACCAACGCATCATATTCGGCATCGGAAATTTCCGGTGAGTCATCAGTGTGATATAGTCTGTTATGACGGGCGATGGTCTTGGCGAGACGCATCAGTTCATTGGCGGCGTCCGCTTCTGTTGTCACACCACCTCCAACAACCGCTCGGCCTGAGCCCTTGCTTCATCGGTGACCTCTGCCCCCGACAACATCCGTGCGATTTCCTGACGGCGCGCCTCGGCATCCAGCAAGGTTACGCCGGTCCGCGTCACCGTGCCCTGGCTCGACTTGGCGATAAAATAATGCGCCTTCCCCTTGGCCGCGACCTGCGGGCTATGGGTCACCGCAAGCAACTGCGTCCTCAGCGCAAGCCGCGCAAGCCGCTCGCCAATAGCCGCCGCAACCGCGCCACCAACGCCACGGTCGATTTCGTCGAAGATAATCGTCGCCGCGCCACCCTCTTCGGCGAGTGCAACCTTCAGCGCCAATATGAAACGCGACAATTCCCCGCCAGATGCAATTTTTGTCAGCGGCGCAAATGGCGCGCCGGGGTTGGTCGAAATAAGGAATTCAACGCGGTCCATACCGGAAGCCGCCCAGCGGTCTTCGCCCAGGCGTTCAACCGCTGTCCGGAACTGCGCTGCATCGAGTTTCAATGGCGCGAGTTCCGCCTTTACCGCCATATCCAACTTTGCCGCTGCCAAGGTTCGTGCTTCGGACAACGCAATCGCTGACTCGACATAGGCCGCATGCATGGCCGCAACCTCTGCTTCAAGTTTAGCCAGCCCCTCGCCGCCCGCCTCGATCGATTCCAGTCGCGCAGTCAAGTTTTGCTGCAAGGACACAATCGCATCGGGCGCAACATTATGTTTGCGCGCCAGCGCCCTCAGTTCGAACAGGCGGACTTCGATTTCGTCCAGCCGCGCGGGTTCAAATTCAATCGCGCGGGCCGCCGCGTTCAACTTGTCCTCTGCCTCGCTCGCCTCGATTACCGAACGATCGAGCGCGGTTAGTGCTTCGGCGAGCAGCGGATGTGCGTCGGCAAGGCGATCGAGCTTTCTGGCAGCACCGCGAATAAGCGCAATGTGGCTCTTCGGGCCTTCGAAGCTTTCCAGAACCGCCTTCAAAT
>JANLSY010000289.1:0-3864 GCA_031362665.1 Sphingomonadales bacterium | reverse complement strand
TTCTTGCACGCCGCCATGATATCGTCGGAACCGCGCAACATGCACGGCGTCGTGCCGCACACCTGCACATGGAAGCGGCCAACGGGCGCGAGGTTGTACATCGTGTAGAAGGTCGCAACCTCATAGGCGCGCATATAGGGCATGCCGAGATATTGCGCGACATATTCGATCACCGGCACCGGCAACCAGCCCTGCGTGTGCGTGTCCTCGCCCACCTGCCGCTGGGCAAGATCGAGCAGCGCCATCACGGCCGATTGCTGCCGTCCGGCGGGGTAGCGACCGATAAAGATGTCGGCCTTTTTCTTATAGTCCGGCGCAAAGGCAAAGCGGCCCCACTTAATGCGGGTTTCGGCTTCGTCGGGGATGTGTGCGGTGTCAGCCATTAGTAACCATTCGTTTCATCACTATAGCGAGTTGGCTTAACCCAATTTTCCACCTTCAATTTGCGACGCTTCAAAATGTAAGCTGTCCATGGGATGCACGCCATTACCGCCCCGGCAAATAGCCACGAAGTTAGTTGCGCGGCAGATTCCCCAGCAAGTAGCGAAATCATTGCCGGGATAAAAAACGGAGCAATGAGTCCGAGATAGTCCCAACCAAGCAGAAACCCAAAGGTGTCCTTCTGAACGGAAATGTTACCGTCTACCCACTGACTGATAAAGGAATTGATTGCTCTCAACGGTCACACTCCCCGAACACAATGTCGAGCGCGCCCAAAATTGCGGTCGTGTCCGCCAGCATATGGCCGCGCGACATGAAATCCATCGCCTGCAAATGCGAAAACGCCGTCGGGCGAATTTTGCAGCGATAAGGTTTGTTGGTGCCGTCCGACACCAGATAGACGCCGAATTCGCCCTTGGGGCTTTCGGTCGCGACATAGACGCTGCCGGCGGGCACCTTGAAGCCTTCGGTGTAGAGCTTGAAATGGTGGATCAGCGCTTCCATCGACTGCTTCATCTCGGCGCGTTTGGGCGGCACGATCTTGCGGTCGTCGCTGCATACCGGGCCGTCGGGCATTTGCTGCAGGCACTGTTTCATGATGCGGATCGATTGGCGGACTTCCTCGACACGGACCATGAAACGGTCATAACAATCGCCGCGCGTGCCGACTGGGATGTCGAAATCCATCTTTGCATATACGTCGTAAGGCTGGCTTTTGCGGATATCCCACGGAATGCCAGCGGCGCGGATCATCGGGCCGGAAAAACCCCATTTGATTGAGTCTTCGCGCGAAACAATCGCGATATCGACATTGCGCTGCTTGAAGATGCGGTTGTCGACGACGAGCTTCATCGCGTCCTCGAACAGGCGCGGCAGGCGGTCGTCGAGCCATTCGCCGATATCGGTCAGCAGCTTCAGCGGCACATCCTGATGTACCCCGCCGGGGCGGAACCAGGCCGTGTGCATCCGCGCGCCCGACGCCCGCTCAAAAAAGCCCATGCAATCTTCGCGTGCTTCGTAAAGCCAAAGACCTGGCGTCATCGCGCCAACGTCGAGAATATGGTGCGCGATGTTGAGTGTGTGGTTCGAAATGCGAGTCAGCTCGGCAAACAACACCCGCAGATATTGCGCGCGCAGCGGCACTTCGAGGTTCAGCATCTTCTCGATGGCGAGCACATAACTGTGCTCCATGCAGAGCGGCGATGCATAATCGAGCCGGTCGAAATAAGGGAGCGCCTGCAAATAGGTCTTATGCTCGATCAGCTTCTCGGTGCCGCGATGGAGCAGGCCGATATGCGGATCGAGTCGCTCCACGATCTCGCCGTCGAGTTCCATGACTAGGCGCAACACCCCGTGCGCCGCCGGATGCTGTGGGCCGAAGTTGATCGTATAGTTCTGGATGACTTCATCGCCGGTGGTGGGCGCGAGATCTTGGCTAAGGCTCATTGCGGTTTCTCCGCTTTTGGCTTGCGAACAGTGCGCTTTTTCGCCTCTTCATTGGCAGCGACACCAGCGCCAGTCTGCGACGGCTTATCGGTCGTTTTCGGATCATTCACTTGCGGCGGTGTTCCGCGAGGCGGTTGGCCGGATTTGATAACCTTCTCGTCGCCTGGCAGCACGTAATCCGCGCCTTCCCAAGGCGAGAGGAAATCGAAGCTGCGGAAATCCTGTGCCAGTTGCACAGGCTCATATTTCACGCGCTTTTCTTCTTCGGAATAACGCAACTCGACATAGCCGGTCAGCGGAAAATCCTTGCGCTGCGGGTGGCCGGTAAAGCCATAATCGGTGAGGATACGGCGCAAATCTTCGTTGCCCGAAAATAGCACGCCGTACATGTCGAATACTTCGCGCTCGAGCCAGCCAGCGACCGGCCAGATTTCGGTAACTGACGGCACCGGCGTATCTTCATTGGTGCTCACATGGACGCGGATTCGATGGTTTTTGGTCAGGCTGAGCAGGCAGTAAACTACCTCAAACCGCGGATCTCGGTCGGGCCAGTCAACGCCTGCGATTTCCATCAATTGCTGATAATCGCACATATCGCGCAACTGCACCATTACGCCAACCAACGCGTCACGCTTCACGTAAAGCGCGACTTCGCCAAATTCTTCCTCGACAGAAACGAGGTCCCTGCCCAACGCCTTCTTGATGGCCGCGACAGTGCCCTTGGGCTTTTCAATAAGAGGCGCAGAATGACTCACCGTTCGAGTGTCCCGGTCCGGCGAATTTTACGTTGCAACTGCATGATGCCATACAGCAAAGCCTCTGCAGTAGGAGGGCATCCGGGGACATAAATATCCACTGGCACAATCCGGTCGCAACCACGAACCACGCTGTAGCTATAATGATAATAGCCACCGCCATTGGCGCAGCTGCCCATCGAAATCACATATTTCGGCTCGGACATCTGATCGTAGACCTTGCGCAACGCTGGTGCCATCTTGTTGCAGAGCGTGCCGGCGACAATCATTACGTCGGACTGGCGCGGAGATGCGCGCGGGGCGATGCCGAAGCGTTCAAAATCGTAACGCGGCATATAGCCGTGAATCATCTCCACCGCGCAGCAGGCGAGCCCGAAAGTCATCGGCCAAAGCGAACCGGTACGTGCCCAGTTGAACAGGTCCTCGGTCGAGGTCACGACAAAGCCCTTGTCGCTGACTTCGGTGTCGATTTCCTTGAAGAAATCGGCGTCCGGCGCGGCTGGTGTCTTTTCGATCACTCCCATTCGAGCGCTCCCACTTTCCACGCGTAGATGAAGCCGATAACCAGTTCGAACAGGAACAGCATCATCGTGCCCCAGCCCACCCATCCGGTTTCGCCAAGGCTAACCGCCCAAGGAAACAGGAAAGCGGCTTCAAGATCAAAGATGATAAAGAGGATGGCGACGAGATAGAACCGCACGTCGAACTGGCTGCGCGAATCCTCAAATGCCGGAAAACCGCATTCATATTCTGCCAGCTTCGCTTCGGTCGGCTGATGCGACCCGGTCAGCCGCGAAACACCCATCGGCAGAAACACAAACGCCGATGACAAAAGCAGCGCCACCACGAGGAACAATAGTATCGGCAGATATTGCGACAAATCGGTCAAAATCGGACTCGCTTTTGAGGGCGTTAAACTGCCGCGCTTCTAGGGGCTCGAACGGTTTGCCGCAAGGCCCGAGACGCGCTTTTTACAGCCATTTTGCGCTTTATTTCAGTGCACCTGCGAGCAGTTTATGCAACTTGCTGTGGAGAATGTCATTTGCGGCCAGGACCTGGGCATCGGCGATGTGCGGACTGCGGCCACGATAGTCGGTGACAAAGCCGCCTGCTTCGCGCACCAACAGGCATCCCGCTGCACTATCCCAAGGCGACAGACCGCTTTCCCAAAAGCCGTCATAGCGGCCAGCGGCGAGCCAAGCGAGGTCGAGACTGGCGGCAC
>JANLSY010000251.1:0-5909 GCA_031362665.1 Sphingomonadales bacterium | reverse complement strand
GATCCCTGGAATGGACAACGAAGAAATGAAGGGCATGACGCCTCAGCAGCGCTGGGTCGTCATCCATCAAAAGAAATATGGCGATATCCGTTCGGTGCGTATCAATGAGCCGGTACCATCGGTGATTGCCAAGGCCGAGCGGCTTGCCAAGGCGCGCGGCTGGGACGTGGCTGTGTCACTACCTGAAGAAGGACGGTTGGAAGTGACCGAAACCAGTGCGCTTTTCCACTTTAAGGACGATATCGTCTTGCGCGTTAAACCGACAGATACCGGCGAGGGCAGTATAGTCGACATGAGATCGGTCAGCCGCGTTGGCGTCAGCGATCTCGGCGTCAATGCAAAGCGGGTTCGTTCGTTCCTTGCAGACCTATCGGGGACGGTTACTTCCGTCCCCCAATAGGCTTTATTTCTTTGGGGTTAATTTGAGCAGTCGACCTTGTGAACCGGCGCGCTGATCCTCGAGTAACCAGATAGCGCCATCTGGGCCCTGTTCAACCTCGCGAATGCGCGCGCCCATGTCCCATTGTTCGGCCTTGGTCGCGGTTTCTCCGTCTAGTTTGACTCGGACTAGGGCCTTCGCACCGAGGCCGCCGATGAAGGCGCTGCCTTTCCAGTCACTGAACATGTCCCCTGAATAAATCATCAAACCACCCGGCGAAATCGCCGGGTTCCAGAAGACCTTTGGCGCCTCGAAACCGTCGCCCGGAGCGTGATCCGGAATGTCGTCGGTTGCGGCGCCATAGTTTCGCCCGTTAGACACTTTGGGATAGCCGTAATTGGCGGCTTTCTTGACCAGATTAAGTTCGTCACCGCCCTCGGGACCCATTTCCTGATTCCAAAGGCGTCCTTGCGCATCGAACGCAATGCCAAGCGGATTACGGTGGCCATATGACCAGATTTGCGCTTTTACCCGACCTTGATCGTAAAACGGGTTATCCGACGGAATCATGCCACCATCGGTTAGGCGCACGATTTTACCAAGATTCTGGTTCAAATCTTGCGCCGGCGTAAATTTCTGCCGTTCGCCGCTACTAATATAGAGCATCCCGTCCGGTCCGAACGCGAGACGGTGGCCGTAATGGCCTTGGCCTGAGACCTTCGGTTCCTGCCGCCATATGACTTGGACATCGGTCAGCATCGGTTTTCCGGCTTCGCTGCCGAGCTTTCCGCGAACCACAGCTGCGCCATATCCACCGTCGCCAGCTTCTGCGAAGCTCAGATAAACATATTTGTTGTTCGCGAAATCGGGATGGATGATCACATCGCCCAAACCGCCTTGGCCACCATAGGCCACCGACGGAACGCCGCCGACCTCCACCACCTCGCCTTCGGATTCCCACAACAGCAGTTTGCCTTTTTTCTCGGTAATCAGTGCCTGATTGAATTCGGGGAGGAAAGCCATTGCCCAAGGCTCTTCAAAATCGGCAATCACCGTTGTTTCGAATGGTTTGTCGCTGCTGCTGGCAGGCGCTGCGTCGCTCGCAACGGGCTGGCAGGCGGCGGCGATCAACGATGCGCTAATCAAGAATGACAGTTTCTTCATGGGTAATGCTCCTCGGCTTTTGCAACGCAAATTGGTGTATGCTTGTTCCAAGTGCAAGAGGCTTGCATATCCGTGCGCCAAAGCATATACGGCACTCATCCTTACATTGTGAGACTTTGGAAGGGCTGGCGCCTCATGGGGCCGGCACCAAGAAGCTTTTGCATTGCATCAGAAAGACTGACGTTGCCAGACCTCGATAAACTAACCGTATTGATCGCACCCGAAGCCGAAGCGCTCGGCTTTGCGCTCGTGCGTGTCGCTTGGTTCGAGACTGGCGGTCAGGGAAGCGACGAGCCGACTTTGCAGGTGATGGCCGAGCGCCCCGACACACGACAACTTGGCATCGACGATTGTGCCGCGCTATCACACCGGCTTTCGGACAAGTTCGATGAACTCGATCCGATCGAAGAAGCATATCGCCTCGAAGTCAGCTCTCCCGGCATTGACCGGCCGCTTACACGGCTAGCGGACTTTACCGATTGGGCGGGGCATGAGGTCAAGGTTGAACTTGCCGAGCCAATGGATGGACGCAAGAATATCCGTGGCAACATTGTTGGCATTGATGGCGAGAATATCCTCGTAGATGACCGCAAGTCGGGCCGCCTGACATTCCCATTTTCCAATATGGGCAGCGCCAAGCTGCTCTTGACAGACCGCCTGATTGCGTCGACTGCGCCCATCAACAGCGATGGTGCCGACGAAGTAGAGGCTGATCCAATTAACGACGAAGCACAGGAAGACGAAGACCATGGCCAGTAGTATTGCCGCCAACAAGGCCGAATTGCTTGCAATCGCCAACGCGGTTGCATCCGAAAAGATGATCGACAAGGCGATTGTCGTCGAGGCGCTTGAAGAAGCCATCCAGCGCGCCGCCCGTGCACGTTATGGTGCCGAAAATGACATCCGTGCAAAGCTCGATACGCAGACCGGCGACCTTCGTCTGTGGCGAGTGGTTGAAGTCGTCGAGGAAGTTGAAGATTATTTTAAGCAGGTGGACTTGAAGCAGGCTGAAAAGCTGCAAAAGGGTGCCGTAGTCGGTGACTTTATCGTCGACCCGCTACCTGCCGTTGATCTGGGCCGCATCGACGCTCAGTCGGCAAAGCAGGTAATCTTTCAGAAGGTCCGCGATGCAGAACGCGAGCGACAGTTTGAAGAATTCAAGGACCGCACCGGCGAAATCATCACTGGCGTCGTCAAGTCCGTCGAATTCGGCCATGTCGTTGTCGACCTTGGCCGCGCAGAAGGAGTTATCCGCCGCGACCAGCAAATCCCGCGCGAAGTCGTCCGCAACGGCGACCGTGTCCGCGCGCTGATCATGAAAGTTCAGCGCGAAAATCGCGGTCCGCAGATTCTGCTCAGCCGCGCGCATCCCGACTTCATGAAGAAGCTGTTCGCTCAGGAAGTCCCTGAAATTTACGACGGCGTGATCGAAATCAAGGCCGCCGCGCGTGACCCTGGCAGCCGGGCCAAAATCGGCGTCATCAGCTATGACAGCTCGATTGACCCAGTCGGTGCGTGCGTCGGCATGAAGGGCAGCCGCGTTCAGGCTGTCGTTCAGGAAATGCAGGGCGAAAAAATCGACATCATTCCCTGGTCGGAAGACACCGCGACATTTATCGTCAACGCGCTGCAACCTGCAACGGTCAGCCGCGTGGTTATCGACGAAGAGGAAGGCCGCATCGAAGTCGTCGTTCCTGACGATCAGCTGAGCCTTGCCATTGGCCGTCGCGGCCAGAATGTACGTCTGGCGTCGCAGCTTACCGGACGCGGTATCGATATCATGACCGAGCAGGAATCGAGCGAGAAGCGGCAGAAGGAATTTGTCGAGCGTTCCGAAATGTTCCAGCAGGAACTCGACGTCGACGAAACGCTGGCGCAGTTACTTGTAGCGGAAGGCTTTAGCGAGCTAGAAGAAGTCGCCTATGTCGATCCCGCCGAAATCGCAACGATCGAAGGTTTCGACGAAGACCTTGCCGCCGAATTGCAAAGCCGTGCGCAGGAAGCATTGGAACGCCGCGAGGAATCGAATCGCGCCGAACGTCGTGAACTGGGTGTCGAGGACGCACTAGCCGAGCTACCCGTGCTGACCGAAGCAATGCTGGTCACGCTTGGTAAGGCAGGCATCAAGACGCTTGACGATTTGGCCGACCTCGCGACCGACGAGCTAATCCAGAAGGCCCGCGAGCCGCGCCGCAACGAACGCAGCGACCGTGAAGTCCGGCGCAATCGCACCGAAGACAAGGCTGGCATATTGGCGGTCTATGGGCTTTCGGAAGAGCAGGGCAACGAGATCATAATGGCCGCTCGCGCGCATTGGTTTGAAGAGGAGGACGCCATTGCCGCGGACACCTCCCAATGAGAACCGACACTCCCCAATAAGGAAGTGCATATTATCGGGTGAGCATGGCGACCGCGCCACGCTCATCCGGCTTGCCCTCGGTCCCGACGGTAGCATCGCGCCCGATATCTTTGCCAAGGCCCCGGGTCGTGGCGCGTGGATCGGTGTCAATTCCGAAGAACTGTCCAAGGCGCAGGCCAAGGGCAAGCTTGCTGGCTTGCTCCGCCGCGCATTTAAAACCGACAAGATCGAACTGATCGACGACCTCTCCGGACGCATCGAACGCGGTCTGGAGAAGGCTTTTCTTGACCGCCTGGGCTTGGAAGCGAGGGCAGGACATCTTATCTTGGGCGCCGAGAAGATTGACGGTGCATCGCGCGCCGGTCAGGTCAGGCTCCTGCTTCACGCCTCAGACGCCAGCGCCGACGGCAGCGGCAAACGCGATCAGGCGTGGCGCGTGGGTGAAGACGAAGAGGGCAGCGGCAAAGGTGGCATCAAACTCCCCGTTGACCGCGACGCAATATCGGCGGCGCTTGGACGGCAAAATGCCGTGCATGTTGCGCTGATCGACCAAAAAGCAGCCGACCGGGTGAAGCATCATCTTGGACGCTGGCTAAATTTCAAAGGATGCAGTAATGCGCCCCTCGATTCCGGTAGCATCGCTCCGGAGCAGCGGGGCGCTGACACTGACATCTCCGCTATTGATTGAGTAAGGACGGTTCTGTTTAGATGAGTGATGATACCAACAATAAGCCGACTTTGACGCGCAAGCCACTCACCCTGAGCCGTTCGCTTGAGTCTGGCGAAGTCAAGCAGACCTTCAGCCACGGCCGTACCAACAAGGTGGTGGTCGAGGTCAAGCGCAAGAAGCTTGTCGGCAAGCCCGGCTTTGTTGCTGAACCTGAAGTCGCGGCTCCACCACCCCCACCGCCGCCCGTAGCAGCGCCGGTTGCGGCGGCTCCCTCTGCGCCTGCACCACGGCCCGCGGCCAACGACATGCTCAGCCGTCAGGAGCGTCAAGCGAAACTTTTGCGTGAAGCCGAAGAAGCGCGTCTGGGCATGCTTGAGGAAAGCAGCCGTCGCGAAGCCGAACAGCGCGCGCAGAAAACCGAAGAAGAAAAGCAGCGGGCTCAGGCAAATCGTGAGGAAGCGGCTGCACCGCCGCCGCCTGCCGCCGCCGCTCCCGTTGAGCCTGAAAGCTTCGAACCCGTTGCCGAAGAAACCAATAAGGACGGTGCAACGCCTGCAGCGCGCCGTTTTACACCGGTAGAAGCACCCAAGCGCCCCGAGCGCGAGCGTGAAGAAGCCAAGAAGGCGCCGCATCGCCCGACCCGTGGTCCAGCCGATGACCGCCGCCAATCGGGTAAGCTAACGGTAACCCGTGCACTCGAAGGCGATGACGGCGCGCGGGCCCGTTCGCTCGCCGCGTTGAAGCGTGCCCGCGAAAAAGAAAAGCGCTTGCATGGCGGTGGCAATCGTACCGCCCAGCCCAAGCAAGCGCGCGACGTTGTTGTGCCAGAAACCATCACGGTCCAGGAACTCGCCAACCGTATGGCCGAAAAGGGCAGCGATCTGGTCAAGGCGCTCTTCAAGATGGGCATGCCGGTCACGATCAACGAAACCATCGACCAAGACACCGCAGAATTGCTCGTCGAAGAGTTTGGCCATAACATCACGCGTGTTTCCGATTCGGATGTCGACATCGTCCATGACGAAGATGTCGATGCGCCGGAAACGCTGAAATCGCGTCCTCCGGTTGTGACCGTGATGGGTCATGTCGACCACGGCAAAACATCGTTGCTCGATGCCTTGCGTGGGGCCAATGTCGTGTCAGGCGAAGCTGGCGGAATTACTCAGCACATTGGCGCTTATCAAGTGAAAGCAAAAGACGGTTCGCTGATAACTTTCCTCGATACTCCGGGTCACGAAGCCTTTACCCAGATGCGCCAGCGTGGCGCTTCGGTAACCGATATCGTCATCCTCGTTGTTGCTGCCGACGATGGCCTCATGCCGCAAACAATCGAAGCG
>JANLSY010000177.1:0-3063 GCA_031362665.1 Sphingomonadales bacterium | reverse complement strand
CCGAAGGCGGCAGCCAACGGCTCGGTCGACCCGCAGGCACCTGACGCGTACGCGCGGTTAGCGGGAAGTCGCCATTGTGCAGATGGGCGCGAAAGTTGAAACTCGCCTCAAGCGCGTGCGTTGCTGCGATAAAGTGCCACGGTACGCTAGTTGCTTCCTCCACCCGTTGATATCGGTCTCGCGACTTGCGCATCATATCGAGATGCCAGTTGGCGGTATCCGCATATTGTGGGCGAACGGAGAGAGTGCGGAACTTGCGCCCATATTCGGATTTCAGGCTGGCAAAATCACGCGACTTTTTAAGCGGGACGTCCGGTTCATCGTCCGGTGGAGGCACAGCTATTTTTGTATCGGGCAGCGCCACTTCCGGAACGGGTGGTGCTCCTGGCTGAAAGATGATCGTAGGTTGTGCCTGTTCATCCTGAACCAGAAAGCGGATTCCCTTCGGCGCAGGGACACTTAACCCCAAAGGCAGCATGCGCAGTGCTTCGGGCAACTCATATTGGTTGCGGTGAAGTTCGGCGAGCAGCTCGCCCGCCTTGTCAGCAAAACCCGGATCGGTGAGTTCAGACCGGTCAATGAGAGCGACCAGCCGCGGCATGGCCATCTGGTATAGCGACTCGGTGAAATCGGCGAGTGATTTGCCCTTGCCCAGCGCTAGCGATGATTCTGGCAGGCCTTTCCGGTCGGCCTCACGCTCCAGATTGATCACCGCATCTGCCATCCGCAAATAGCCCATCGGCTTGCTTGGAATGAGGTCGGTGATTTCCCGGGCTAAGTCGAGGCCGAGAATTTTGGTGTCTTGTGCCATGCCGCGTTGCCCGAAGCCAAACACGGCCGCTGCACCACCTGTCAGCTTAAGAAAGTCCCGCTTGCCGAATTTCCTGCCCGCCATCGACTCGCTCCTCCAGCTTTATCCTAGCATTAGAACAGCTTGGAGTCTTGCAGGCCGGCGCAGATTTTACCTGGCCGGAAACCAATCAGGTAATGCCGTCCCAGATGCCCTTGAGCTTATCGAAAAAGCCCGTCGATTGCGGACATTCTTCGCCGGTCTCGGTCTCGCGAAATTCGCGCAAAAGTTCCTTTTGCCGCGCCGATAACCGCGACGGAGTTTCGACATCAATCTGGATAACCATATCGCCGCGACCACGCCCTTGCAGCACCGGCATCCCTGCCCCGCGCTGACGCAGCTGCTTGCCGGACTGGATACCTTCGGGGACTATGATGAGATGTTCGGCGCCGTCCAATCCGGGAATGCGAATTTCGCCGCCCAGTGCTGCAGTGGTAAAGCTCACCGGTGCGCGGCAGAATAATGTCGTGCCGTCACGTTCGAACACTTTGTGCCGCGACAAATGGATGAAGATATAGAGGTCGCCAGCTGCCGCACCATAAGGTCCGGCTTCGCCCTTGCCCGCGACACGGATGCGCGTGCCTTCATCAACACCCGGCGGGACGTTGACCGAGATGGTCTTGCGTTCATCGCCACGGCCCTCGCCGCCGCAGACCTTGCAGGGGTCTTCGATAACCTCACCGCGACCGTGGCAAGTCGGGCACGTACGCTCCACCACGAAAAAGCCCTGTTGCGCGCGCACCTTGCCATGTCCTGCACACAGATTGCAGCGGCGTTTGCCAGAACCCGGCGTTGCGCCCGACCCTTCGCACGTTCCGCAAGCCGTAGCGACGTCGATGGTAATTTCGGCGTCCTTGCCATGAAATGCCTCGTCGAGCGAGATTTCCAGGTCATAGCGCAGGTCCGCGCCGCGCGCAGGCCCGCGCTGACGACCACCAAAGGCATCGCCAAAAAAGCTTTCGAATATGTCGGAGAAATCGCCAAAGCCAGCACCGTTCTGACCGCCTCCGCCATTCTCGAACGCCGCCTTGCCAAACCGGTCATAGGCTGCACGCTTTTGCGGGTCTTTCAGGACGTCATAGGCTTCCGAAATCGCCTTGAACTTGGCTTCGGATTTGTCGCAGCCGGGATTACGGTCGGGATGGCACTCCATCGCCAAACGGCGATAAGACGACTTTAGCGTCTTTTCATCCGCCGTCCGCTCAACTTCCAGCAATTCGTAATAATCGATGTCAAGACTCATGACAGACTAACCCCTCGTTTCCCGACCGTCGCTGCGTTTCGGTAGGCGACGGTCGAGAACTTTCAACATCAGTCTTTTTTGTCTTCGTCGACTTCGGAGAATTCGGCATCGACGACATTTTCGTCAGCCGGAGCATCTTCCGGAGCCGCACCTGGCGATGCCGCGGCCTGCTCTTCCTTGTAGATCGCTTCGCCAAGCTTCATCGCAATCTGGGCCAAGGCGGTCGCCTTTTCCTTCATCGTTTCCGCATCACCGCCTTCGATCGCGGTCTTGGTTTCAGCCACAGCGGCCTCGATTTCACCCTTGAGCGCAGCGTCAATCTTGTCGCCATGCTCCTGAAGTTGCTTCTCGGTTGTGTGGACAAGGCTTTCGGCGTTGTTCTTGGCTTCGGCAGCCTCGCGGCGCTTTTTGTCTTCCTCGGCAAAGGCCTCTGCATCACGGACCATCTGATCAATGTCGGCATCGGACAAACCGCCCGAAGCCTGTATCTTGATCTGCTGTTCCTTACCGGTGCCCTTGTCCTTGGCAGTCACGCTGACCAAGCCGTTGGCGTCGATGTCGAAGGTAACCTCGACTTGCGGAACGCCGCGCGGTGCTGGCGGAATTCCAACGAGGTCGAAATTGCCGAGCAGCTTGTTGTCCGCCGCCATTTCGCGCTCACCTTGGAAAACGCGGATGGTCACCGCATTCTGGTTGTCATCCGCGGTCGAATACGTCTGTGATTTCTTCGTCGGGATCGTCGTGTTGCGGTCAATCATGCGCGTGAACACACCGCCCAGCGTCTCGATGCCGAGCGACAACGGCGTCACGTCGAGCAACAGCACGTCTTTGACGTCGCCTTGCAGTACGCCTGCCTGAATCGCAGCGCCCATCGCGACGACTTCGTCGGGGTTCACACCTGTGTGCGGTTCCTTGCCGAAGAAATTCTTCACCACATCGCGCACCTTGGGCATACGAGTCATGCCGCCGA
>JANLSY010000173.1:0-3612 GCA_031362665.1 Sphingomonadales bacterium | reverse complement strand
GCTCTCCGACCTCGAAAGTCTCGAAAAACGCGTTCCGAACCTCATCAAAAAGGGCATCCAAGGTGACAAGGAAGCCAAGGCTAGCGGCGTCGTCCTAAGCCGTGCGCTTGATCTGCTCCGGGACGGCAAGCCCGCCCGGCTTACCAAGCGCGACGATGCGGACGAGGAACGACTGTTCCAGCAGGCGCAATTGCTCACGGCAAAGCCGGTGCTCTATGTATGCAATGTAGAGGAAGCCAGTGCCGCCGATGGCAACGCATTGTCGGCCAAGGTCTTTGAAAAAGCCAAGGCCGAAGGTGCCGAAGCGGTCGTCGTTTCGGCAGCAATCGAGGCGGAAATCTCGACAATGCCCGCCGAAGACCGCGAAGTTTTCCTGGAAGATCTCGGCCTCACCGAAACCGGCCTCGCCCTCGTCATTCGCGCTGGATATGAACTACTCCACCTTATCACCTTCTTCACTGTCGGCCCCAAAGAAGCCCGCGCGTGGACCGTCCACACCGGCGATACCGCGCCCAATGCAGCAGGCGCGATCCACAGCGATTTCGAAAAAGGCTTCATCCGCGCCGAGACGATGGGTTACGATGACTACGTCCAGTACAACGGCGAGGCCGGTGCCAAGGAAGCAGGCAAGTGGCGGTCGGAAGGCAAGGACTATCTCGTCAAGGACGGCGACATCATGCTGTTCCGGTTTAATGTTTGATTTGGCCTAACCATCACTCCTCATCCGGGTCCTTGACCTTGAACGGGTCGGTCACTGCCGGTTGGACAGGCAGCGGCTGACGCGGCAGCGTTTTGGCGCTGTTCGCCGATTGCCAGAGCATCCCTGCCATCACCACTGCAGCCTGCCGCATGTCCGCGGCTTTCAGATGGTCGAACGTGTCGGCATTGCTGTGGTGGGTGCGGGTCGAATAATCGAGCGGGTCCTGAATGAACTGGTACGCTGGAACGCCGACCGCCTGCATGAAGACATGGTCGGTGCCGCTGGTGTCAGCGGCAACAACGCGGCTGGCGTCCATGCCCGAAAATGGCGAGAGCCATTCCTTCAGCAACGGTACAGCAGCGGCATTGCCCTCTGCGTAAATGCCGCGGAATTTGCCTGAGCCATTGTCCATGTTGAAATAGGCCTTCAGGTCGTTGTACCCAGGCTGCGGAATGATCGGGTAACGGTAAGTCCAGTCGTAAAAGGCTTCGAGGCCGTTGGGATCGGTGCCCGCCTTCGGTTCACGGCGCGCCAGATATTTCTCGGTATAAGCGCGACTGCCAATCAGGCCTTGCTCTTCGCCCGACCAAAGCGCGAAGCGGATTGTGCGCTTCGGCGTGCCCATGCGTTTCAGGATGCGCGCGGCTTCCATCACCACTGCGCTGCCCGCGGCATTGTCCGTCGCGCCGTCGCCGGCAACCCAGCTATCGAAATGTGCGCCGGCCATGACATAGCCCGCTTTGAGGTCGCTACCCGGGATTTCGGCAATGATGTTGTAACCGTTGCGGTCGCTGTCGTCGAAACGAACGTTGTTTTCGAATTCGATGACTGGCTTGCGGCCCGTTTTGGTCAGGCGGACAAGGCGACGATAATCCTCCGCTGCCAACTCGATGCCCGGCAGGTTGAGCGTGCGACCGGTGCGGAAATTATAGCCCGCGCCATGCACCAGCTTGCCATCGCGGTAGGACATCCGCACCCAGCCGATTGCGCGCTCGGCCTTCAGGAAGGCGTCGAGCTTTTCGACAAATTCCACGCGCTTCAGGCGTGCGTTCAGTTCCTCCGGATCATATTCGGGCTGGTCGAACGCATCGAGCTTGCCCAGCTCTTCACTGGTCCAGCGGCGAAAGGCCGCCTTGTCGGGCTCAGAGCCCGTGCCCGGCATCGAGATCATTACAATCTTGCCAGCAAGCTTGCCCTTATATTCATCGAAATGGCGCAGCTTCGACATTGGCGCCACAATGACTTCGCCCGACAGCATGCCATTGGTCGGCGGCGTCCACGCGACCGGGATCGCAGTCAGCTGAAGCGTCCGGGGCACAGTCATCCGCGCGCTGGACGAAACTATTTCCCAACCACGACCAAAATCGAAAGCATCGCGGCGGACATTTTGCAGACCCCAGCCGGTGAACTTGTCGATGGCCCAAGCCTCGGCTCTGCGCATCGCGGGCGAGTTAGTCAGGCGCGGGCCAATATCGTCGGTCATTTCCTGCGCGAGGCTCATGACCTGCGAGCGGCTCATGCCTTCATCGACAAGGCGGTTGGTCTCGTCGACCTGCGCGGCGGCGGGCATGGCAATGGCAAGCGCGGTCAAAGACAGCGCGGCAAAATACTTTCGAATCATAAAGCTCCCCAGCTTGAATGGAAGACAGCACCATCCACGGCGGGGTTGGTTATGCAAGCAGTTGACGGTTGTTTTCTGCGAACGACATCAGGCTTCGGCGAACTATTTTCGCCCGAACAATTTTTCAACGTCGCCTAGTGCTAATTTAACCCAAGTCGGCCGTCCGTGATTGCATTGGCCGCTGTGTGGGGTGACCTCCATTTCGCGTAGCAGTGCATTCATTTCGGGGACGGACAACACACGGCCTGCGCGCACCGATCCGTGGCAGGCCATCGTTGATGCGACATGGTCGATGCGTTCCTTAAGCGATAGCGCTTCGTCGTAAGCGGCGAGGTCGTCGGCAAGGTCTTCGACCAGTCCTTTCGCGTCGCCGCCGCCGAGCATCGACGGCGTTGCCCGCACCAACATCGCGGCCGGACCGAAGCGTTCCAGGTCGAGGCCGAATGCGGAAAGTTCTTCGGCGCGGGCCTCCAAGCGGTCGCAGGCGGGTTCGTCGAGTTCGACCACTTGGGGCAGCAACAAAGCCTGCGATGGCACCGAGCCGCCCGCTGCCGCCATCGCCTTGCGCATCCGTTCGAGCACCAGCCTTTCGTGCGCAGCGTGCTGGTCGACGATGACCAAGCCATCTTCGGCTTCGGCAACGATATAGGTGTTCGCCACTTGCCCGCGTGCGACACCGAGCGGGTGGCTGCGGCTTTCGGGAACGGGTTCGGCCGCTTCGGTGGCACGCCCCATGAGCGGGGCGAGGTCTTCGTGCTGGATGGCAAAGTCGCTTCGCTGTTCGGCAAGTGACGGGAATGCCGGACGCGGCGCATAATTGCCTTGGTAGGCAGTGTATGGCGCGGCGAAGATATCGCCTTGCGCGGTCCGCACCGGTTCCTGCTGCCACGCCGCAAGCGCATCGGCGGCTGGTCGCTGGACCGCGCGGAAACCAGACTGGTCAAGCGCATGGCGCAGGCCGGAAACGATCATTCCGCGGATCAGCGCCGGTTCGCGAAAACGCACTTCGGTCTTGGCGGGATGGACGTTCACATCGACTTCGGTGGGCGGCAAGTCGAGGAACAGCGCCACGACAGCATACCGGTCGCGCGCCAGCATTTCGGCATAGGCGCCGCGCACCGCGCCAATCAGCAGGCGGTCTTTCACCGGTCGGCCATTGACGAACAGGAACTGGTGGTCAGCAACACCGCGATTATAGGTCGGCAGGCTGGCGATGCCACCTAGCCTTATGCCCTCGCGTTCGAAATCCAGACCGACGCTGTTGTCGATCAACTCGCCGCTGGTCAGCGCC
>JANLSY010000128.1:0-19217 GCA_031362665.1 Sphingomonadales bacterium | reverse complement strand
GAATCGGTGTATCGACTGCCTCCAACCCCCCGGGCTCTTCGATTAAGCGCATGGACGCTATCGCCCTTTCCACCCAACGCCAGCTTGGCGGACCGAGCTTTACCTCCGGGCGAATTTTCCACCACGCCAGCTCGTCTTCATAGCGGTCATTGTCATGTGTCAATATTTTCTCCCGCATATCCATCGGGGAAAGCGGTTTTTCGCTAATTTTCCAAGCCGCGATGTTGCCTCGGCCAATTTTGCACATCAGC
The DNA here is from genome assembly GCA_031362665.1 of Sphingomonadales bacterium. Taxonomy (GTDB): domain Bacteria; phylum Pseudomonadota; class Alphaproteobacteria; order Sphingomonadales; family Sphingomonadaceae; genus Sphingorhabdus_B. The sequence continues at coordinate 18,966 of JANLSY010000128.1, read as the reverse complement.
CGTGCAAAAGCATGGTTCCACGAAAGCGGCAGGCCGCCAGTCTGGATACCTAGCATCGGCGCGCTCATGGCAACCGCAACGGGATCGATTGCCTTTTCGACCAACGCGCGCATGGCAAGATGGCCGCCCATGCTGTGCGCCAGCACGACGTGCGGGCCGGGGGTTTCGGCCTTCCATTTCACCCAGAAGAAACGCAAATCCGAAATCCATGTCGAAAAATCGTCGATATGGCCGACTTGCGGATCAGCGAGAAGCCGGCCGGAAGCGCCCTGCCCACGCCAGTCGATTGACGTTACCCGCCAACCTTGCGCAGCAAAATAAGCAAGCGTTTCGAGATATTTTTCATAGTGGTCGCCACGTCCAGGCAGGAACAGCATCGATCCGCGCGATGTTGCGGCGCCGGGCCAATCGATCCGGCGGATAGGCCATCCGTCGTCCGCCACCCATATGCTCTCAGTGGCATCTACCGGAATAGCGCGTCGATTCATCGTCAATTTCGAGCCGTGCATGGTTACCTTTTGGCAAGCTTTGTTGGTTAATGGCTGGCGAATGCCCAGTGATGTACTCGCTTACGTGACCCTCGGTGGATTGGCAATTGCGCTGATTGTGTCGATCTATACCGATATCCGCTATCGGTTGATTTTCAATAAGATAACGCTTCCTATCGCGCTTGCATCACCGTTGTACTGGTATGCAACAGGTGGCTTTTCGTTCGGCGAAATCGGCGTCCATATCCTCACAGCGACACTAGTGTTCATATTCTTCATAATTGCCTTCCGCTTCGGTGCGATGGGAGGCGGAGATGTCAAGCTTTTCGCGGCTTTAGCCTTGTGGTGGCCTTGGGTCGATGTCGTGCGGATGATTTTATATGCGTCCATCCTAGGGGCACTGGTAACCATCGTATTTCTCATCATTCACAAAATAAAACAAAAGGATGGGCGTGCGCGCATACCTTATGGGGTCGCAATCTCGCTCGCTGGGCTCTGGATAGCCGGTGAACGGATTTTTAACCATTTTACGTGAAATAGCATTCTTCAATCAGGGGACCTTTCAGGGGACAGTTCGTCATGGATAGGAAAAAAGTCATACTGCTGGTGGCTGCGCTTTTGATAGCGGCCATTACCGCCTTCATGGCGCGCAGCATGTTTACCGGGGCGGCAGCACCGCAGTCGGTCGCATCGATCGTCAAGCCTGCAGAAACGGGGCCAAAGATATTGGTAGCTACCCGCGCCTTGCCGGTCGGCACGATCATCACCGCTGATAGCTTCCGCTATCAACCATGGCCTGAAGAACTGATCGAGGACGCCTATTTTACCGAAGGGGCAGCATCGACTCCATCGCCATCAGAAGCAGCCACGCCTGCAGGCGCAAAGGACAAAGCCCCCGCAGCAGCCGCTGTGGTAACGCCGGCGGTGTCGTCTGACGAACTCGTCGGAACCGTCGTTCGCAATGCTATCACTGCCGGTCAGCCAATTACGCGCGGATCGCTGGTGAAACCTGGCGATCGTGGCTTCCTAGCTGCGGCGCTTGGTCCAGGCATGCGGGCTGTAACCGTCCCTGTTTCAGCGCTTACCGGGGTTGCAGGTTTCGTATTTCCCGGCGACCGTGTCGACCTAGTGCTTACACAGAATATTGCTGGCCCGGGCGGACCTTCGTTGAAGGTATCTGAAACCATCATTCGCAATCTTCGTGTCTTGGCTACCGATCAGCGTTCGACGAATGTCGCTGATGCCGAAGGTAACACCGTGGTCCGCAAGTACAAGCTGGTTACGCTTGAGGCTACTCCGCGCATTTCGGAGAAAATCACCGTTGCGCAGTCGATAGGTACAATCAGCCTTTCGCTTCGTTCGCTTGCCGACAATGCGGCCGAACTTGAACAGGCTCTTGCTTCCGGCGAAGTCAACATTCCGGAAGGCGCGACGCCTGAGCAGGAAGCTGCGATCATGAAGTCGCTCGCCCAACGTCCTACTGCGGGGAAGAGCACCTATACAACGGGCGGAGATGTGTCGCGCTTCCAACGCAGCACCGTTCCCGCGCAAACCACTGTCGCAGTTGCAACCGAAAATGCACGCATTCAACGGCAGGTCGATATCGTTCGCAAAGGTCCGGTCGTCCGGGTTTCGCGTGGCGGTAGCGTGACCGAAGTCGATGTGAGCCGGAGATAAACTCATGAACAAGCTTTCAAAAATCAAATCCGGCTTTGCCGCAGCAACACTTTCCATTGCGATGGCGACGGCGGCAACTATTGTCGCAGCCGCCCCAGCCTATGCGCAAAGCGCGGACAAAAGCATCACACTGTCCATCGGCGAAGTTCATCAGATCAGTCTGACTAGCCCGGTGACCGACGTTGTTGTTGCAGATCCGCGAGTTGCCGATGTCGAAGTGACATCTGCCAAGAAGATTTACATCTTGGCAAAAGGCGTCGGTATTACCGATGTTGTCGCGACTGACGCTTCGGGCCGCACAGTGTATCGCGGCAAAGTAGTCGTCGGCGGCAATCTGAGTTCACTCGACCAGATGTTCAAGCTCGCAATGCCGGACGCGAATATCCAGGTTACGACGATGAACAATGTTGTGTTACTGACCGGAACGGTGGCGCAACCTGAAGATGCTGCCGAAGCCGAACGCCTCGCGCTCGCCTTCACGGCAACTAGTAGCCAAGGTAACGCGACCGGATCCAACGTGATTAACCGCATCAAAACTGCAACGCCGCTGCAGATCAACCTGCAAGTGCGCGTAGCAGAAGTAAGCCGGTCGCTCGTAAAGGAAATTTCGGGAAACCTTAAGACCCGCGATAACTCCGGGGGCGGAATTCTTGGCGGCGTTTATCAAGGTCGTGACATTGCGGACATCACCACGGTCACAAACCCAAACAACCTTCCGGTTGTCGATGCGTCGTCACTATTTGGCCTTCCAGCAGGATCGATATCGCTTCCGTTCAATCCAGCAACCGGGCAATATCTAACGAGCCCATTCACGCGATATAACTTCAAAATTCCGGAAGGTACGAATGTGCTGGCGGCTGCCGGACGGTTATTCGGCATGGACGTTGCAGCGGCCTTTGATCTCTCGGAGAGGGCAGGCCTGACTTCAACGCTCGCCAACCCTAATCTGACAACAGTGTCTGGCGAAACGGCAGAATTTCTTGCCGGCGGCGAGTTCCCTGTGGTGACGTCATCGAACAACGGTACATCGGTCGAATATAAAAGCTATGGCGTAAACCTGACCTATACACCGGTTGTCCTTTCCGACGGTCGCATTTCATTACGGGTGCGTTCGGAAGTTTCCGACATTTCATCGCAAGGTGCGGTGCGTATTGGCGGACTTGAAGTTCCTGCCACCACAACACGGATGGCCGAAACCACCGTCGAACTCGGTTCGGGTCAAAGCATGATGATTGCTGGCCTGCTCAGCAACCAAATGGGTAGCTCGGTCGACAAAATGCCAGGCGCCGGCGACATCCCGGTACTCGGTGCGCTTTTTAAGTCAAATGGCTGGCGGCGTAACGAAACCGAACTGATGATTATCGTTACGCCCTATCTCGTAAAGCCGGTTTCGGACAGCCAGATCGTACTTCCTACAGATGGTATGCACTCGCCTAATGATCTTGAGCGGATTTTGTTGGGCAAAACCACAAGCACCAAGGGCGAAAATGCTCGGCCAATGCCAACGATTGCCCCTGCTCCTTCGAGTGGCCCGACAATCGGTTCGATCAGCGACGCCGCTCCACCTCAACTCAAAAAATCTGGGACTGCGACGGCTCAGGCCGATACCGGCCCAGGCTTCAGCTTCGACAACTGATACCATTTCAGGAGACAGAACAATGCGTAATCTTAAATTCCTGACCGCCGTCGCGTTCAGTTTGACGCTGGCCGGTTGTGGTGGTGCATTGGGAACCAATACCTCGATGTATTCGGTTCACCAACCAGTGGTCGAACGCACCAATTTTGCCATTGATCTCAGTCTCGATGGTAGTGGCATTGCTTCGGCTGACCAGCGCCGCTTGAACGAATGGATGGAGGCGCTTCAGATCGGCTATGGTGATCGCGTTTCAGTCGATTACGGCGGTGGCTACGAAAGCCCGGCTGTTGCCAGTGCTATTTCTGGCGTGGCGGCAAATTACGGTGTTTTGGTTTCAGACGAAACCCCCGTAACCGACGGCGCGATCGCATCTGGCTATGTCCGCGTTGTGGTCACTCGATCAAAAGCAACTGTACCAACTTGCCCTGATTGGAGCACCTCGGGTGATTCCAACTTTAACTCCAGCAATCACAGCAACCACGGTTGCGCCACGAACAGTAACCTTGCTGCGATGGTCGCAGATCCAGAAGACTTGGTTCGTGGCCGTGAAAGCAAAAAGCTTGATTCGAACAGTGGCAAGAACGCGGTCAATACCTACCGCACAAAGACCGGAGGCAACTGATGAACGCTCCATGGAAATCCGGAGTCTCGGGCACCCGTGATCCAATTAACGCCTATGTCTGCGACGATCTGACGCTCGACGTCATTCGCGGCGTATGCGAAGAAATGGGCTGGAGCCAAGACAAGGCCTATAAGGGCGGCCTGCGCAACGCAATCCAGTCGCTATCGGTTTCGGCCAGCCCGCAGATCCTGTTGGTCGACCTATCCGAATCTGGCGATCCGATTAACGATATCAACAGCCTCGCAGAGGTTTGCGAGCCAGGCACCATCGTGATTGCGGTTGGCCAGGTAAACGACGTCCGCCTCTATCGTGATTTGCTGATGTCCGGACTTCAGGATTACCTACTCAAACCGTTGAGCCCCGATGCATTGCGGGATTCCTTCGCCAACGCTCAGACCATTCTTAATGCACCGAAGCATGACGACAATGTCGGCACTCGTCCGCATATTTCGACTGCGATTATCGGCACACGCGGCGGATGCGGGGCCTCTACAATCGCGGCGTCGCTCGCTTGGACATTGTCTCAAACACAGGGTCACCCGACTGGCTTCCTCGATCTCGATGTCCATTTTGGGACCGGTGCGTTAGCGATGGACTTAGAGCCAGGCCGTGGTTTGACCGATGCAATCGACAATCCAAGCCGTATCGATGGCCTGTTCATCGAACGCGCGATGATCAAGGCAAATGACAAGCTGTCGATCCTGTCGGCGGAAGCTCCGATGAGCAGCCCAGTGCTAACCGATGGCAGCGCATTCTTCCAGCTTCAGGAAGAATTCCGTGCAGCATTCGAAAATACTGTCATCGATATGCCTCGCAATATGCTGATTGCATATCCGCATCTGATGCAGGACGTAAACGTTGCTGTTGTTACGACCGAATTGACTTTGGCTGCCGCGCGCGACGCAATTCGCGTTTTGTCGTGGCTCAAGCAAAATGCACCGCATTGTAAAACTCTTGTTGTCGCAAACAAGGTACAGGCAGGCGCAATTGAAATCAGCCGCAAGGATTTCGAAAGCACCATCGAGCGAAAGATCGATCTGGTACTTCCTGCTGATGCCAAAGCAACAGCCCAAGCCGCAAAGGTCGGTCAGCCGATCGTCGAGGCAGTACGTGGCAGCAAGCTATCGGCGGGGATCGTTGCGCTAACCGACATGATTGCCGGCAGCGCAGCCGAAGCCGCCGAAGCCGCCCCGGCGGAAGACACGAAAGCGAAAAAATCGGTCATGGACGGGTTCAAGTCGCTTTTGAATAAAAAGAAGTAACCAGCCGGAAGACACAACGCCGCTACAACGGCGACGTGTCCTCCAGCACTGACTGACAGAGCAAAAATGATGCAAACATTGATACTTGCTGCAGGGTTCATGCTGGTTTTGGTATTGCTCGCGCTCGCATTCGTGGGCCCCAATGTCGGCAAAGCGACATCGCGCCGATTGGGCGCTGTCAAAATCCGGCATTCGGATAGCGCAGATGCACGCGTTGAACAGCAGATGCGCAAGGCAGTCGCTGCGCGGCGCCCGATGATTTTCCAAGACGGCCGCAGTATCAGCAGAACTGACAAACTTCGCCTTCGTCTTGCGCAGACGGGCAAAAGCTGGACTTTAAAGCAGTATCTTTCCGCTTCTGGCGGAATTGGTGCCGTGGTCATGGCCGCATTGTTGGTAAAGGGTGCACCATTCTATCTCGCGTTGTTCGGTGGATTGCTCCTTGGCGCTGGCCTACCGCACCTTGTTGTTGGCTTTCTGATGAAGAAACGGGTCAAGAATTTTACGAGCAATTTCCCTGACGCGATCGAACTGCTTGTTCGCGGACTGAAATCCGGTCTGCCGGTTGGGGAAACGCTTGGTGTCGTGGCAAAGGAAATTCCAGGACCTGTCGGCGACGAGTTTAAGATGGTCACCGAAAAAATACGTATCGGTAAAACGATGGAGGACGCACTCCAGGAGACCGCCGATCGTCTTGGCACCGCGGAATTCCAGTTTTTCGTCATTACGCTAGCAATCCAGCGCGAAACCGGCGGTAACTTGGCCGAAACGTTGGCGAACCTCGCCGATGTATTGCGCAAGCGCGCGCAAATGAAGTTGAAGATTCGGGCTATGTCTTCTGAATCAAAGGCTTCTGCCTACATCGTTGGCTCGCTACCCTTCTTTGTCTTCGGCATGGTTTGGAGCGTAAACCAGAAATATCTCGCAGGCTTTTTCTTCGAACCACGCCTGATGGTGGCCGGCATGGTCGGTATCGTGTGGATGTCGATAGGCGCCTTTATCATGGCCAAAATGGTCAATTTCGAAATCTGATTTGGGGACGGGATAATATCATGACCAATCCGGGCGGACCCCAACTTCTTGGTATCGACGTGCTGTGGGTGGCGACGCTACTCTCCGCGGTCGCCGCAACGGCGGTGATTCTTGCGATCTACGCGGCTGTTACCGTCCGCGATCCGATGGCAAAGCGAGTGAAAGCACTCAGCGAACGTCGCGAACAGCTTAAAGCCGGGATTACCGCTACAACCTCGAAAAAGCGCGCAAAACTTGTCCGCAAAACCGAGACCACCGACAAAATGCGCCAGATGCTGTCGAAGCTTCAGGTTTTGCAGGACGACCAGATCAAGATCGTGCAGCAAAAACTGGCGCAGGCCGGTATCCGACGCAAAGAACTTGCCGTTACCGTTATCTTCGCTCGCCTCGTGCTGCCATTCGTTTTTGGTGGCGGTGCGGCACTGTGGATATATGGGCTTGGCGGCATGGCGGATTACAGTGATTTCAAACGCTTCGCGGCGTTCGCTATTATTACCATATTTGGATACAAAGCGGCTGATATATATCTAGGCAACCTAGTTTCGAAGCGGACCGATTCGATCCGAAAGGGTCTTCCCGATGCCCTCGATCTGTTGGTGATTTGTGCAGAAGCCGGCCTTACCGTCGACACCTCGTTCAACCGTGTTGCCAAGGAATTGGGCCGTGGATATCCCGAACTGGGTGACGAATTTGCTTTGACTGCAATCGAGTTGGGCTTCCTTACCGAGCGTAGGATGGCCTTTGAAAATCTTGCATATCGGGTAAATCTCGACTCGGTCAAAGGCGTTGTCACAACAATGATCCAGACGGAAAAATATGGTACGCCTCTGGCTTCTGCTCTTCGCGTGTTGTCAGCAGAGTTCCGAAACGAGCGGATGATGCGCGCCGAAGAAAAGGCTGCACGCCTGCCCGCCATCATGACCATCCCGCTGATCTTGTTCATCTTGCCGGTGCTGTTCATCGTTATTCTGGGCCCGGCGGCCTGCTCGATCGGCGACGCCTTCGCCAAGAAATAAATCCCGGTGGAGGGGATAAAGGGCGGGGCTTGGGCTCCGCCCTTTTGTTATGCGGCTCGGACGGTTTGCTCGATAGCGCCAAAGATGCTGTGACCCGCGTCGTCGCGCACTTCGATGCGGACAGTGTCGCCATCTTTCAGGAACGATGTTTTCATTTCGCCATCTTGTATTTTTTCGACCATCCGCAACTCGGCAATGCAACTATAGCCTAAGCCGCCATCGGCAACGGGTTTCCCGGGACCACCATCAGCATCGCGGTTGGACACTGTGCCCGATCCGATAATCGACCCTGCCCCCAGATTTCTTGTCTTGGCAAGATGCGCGATCAGCACGCCAAAATCGAACGTGCAATCATCCGATGCAATTGCGCGCCCGAATGGCGCATCATTGAAGTCCACCATGAGAGTGCGGTGAAGCTTGCCATTGTTCCAGTAACCGCCAAGACTTTCCGGCGTTACAAAGACGGGAGAAAATGCGCTGGCAGGTTTCGACTGAACAAATCCAAAGCCCTTTTCAAGCTCAGCTGGGATCAGGTTGCGCAAGCTGACGTCGTTCACCAGCCCAACGAGGCGAATGTACGACAATGCCTCTTTCGGCGAAACGCCGCGCGGCACGTCACCCGTGACCACTACAATTTCGGCCTCCAGGTCACAGCCCCACGCTTCGTCAGCCAAAGGAATTTCATCACGCGCACCAAGGAATTCGTCTGAGCCGCCCTGGTACATCAGCGGATCATGCCAGAAGCTTTCCGGCAGCGCTGCGCCTCTCGCCTTTCGCACGAGTTCTACATGGTTCACATAGGCCGAACCGTCCGCCCATTGGTAAGCCCGCGGCAATGGCGCCGCAGCATCATGTTCGTGAAAGCGGTCACGCGGGATCGTGGCATGCTCCAGATCGGTCGCCAGCGCCTCAAGCCGCGGCGCGATTTCGTACCAGTCGTCCAATGCGGCCTGCAACGTTGGCGCAATGTTTGCGGCGTCGGCATACCAGGCGAGGTCGTTCGACACGACCACCAGTCGGCCGTCGCGGCCCGATTTCAGCGAAGCTAGTTTCATAAACATCCTCTCGTTCTGCTGCACATGATGCCCGCAGTTTCCGGTTGCGGCAACCGATAGTGTTCGCTTACCCTTTGCCGATGGAAAGCAGTGGCGGGGGCACGAACGGCATCATGCATAAAAGGTTGAAAGCGACGGCCTTGGCGCTGGTCATGCTGGCTACGAACCCGGCGACTGGACAGGAGCAGGGGTTCAACCCTGTCGAGGCCGCCAAAAATGGTTGGTCGATGGAGCAAGGGCGCAGCGCGGCATGGCAACTGGCGCAGCATAAACGGCTTGGGACAGCGATTTCTGCGCTTCAGCCGCAACGCAACGGCGTGATTGACGCTTATGTCGTGTCGGTCGGCCTCGATTCCGACCCGGTCTTCGCGCGCGAGGCGGGCGAAGCAGCGAAGGTTCTGGGCCGCCGCTATGGTGCGGCTGGCCGTACGATTTTCCTTACAGCAGGTGCCGATGATCGGGGCAATGGAACGCCGCAAGGATCGCCGCCCAACCTTGCCACGGCTTTGGCCGCAGTCGCGGCAAAGATGAACCTTAAGGAAGATGTCCTGATTTTGTTTGCGACTACACATGGCGACCCGAACACCGGCCTGGCATATCGTGATGGCGATAAAGGAGTGGGCATGATCGCACCGATGCGCCTTGCCAATCTGCTGGATGATCTGGGTTTCGAACGAAGGATGATATTGTTATCAGCATGTTATTCCGGTATATTCCTGCCACTTCTGACTAATGAAAACAGCATCATCGTTACCGCGGCGGCATCGAACCGGACATCATTCGGTTGCGCGCCCGGCAATGACTGGACTTTTTTCGGCGATGCTTTGATCAACAACGGCCTTCGCAAACCGCAACCTTTCGATAAAGCGACCGAAGAGGCAGCAAGCCTCATCGGCAAATGGGAAGCTTCGAAACAGTTGCTGCCATCCCGCCCCCAGACATTTGTCGGTGACAAAGCCAACATGTGGCTTGGCCCTCTTGAGGAACGAATGCCCAAAACCGAGACCGCCAAAGTGGGTAAGGCCGCAATCGAGTCGCTCTAACGCGTCACTCGCCGCCCGGATCGATATGCAGCCACGCGGCATGTTGCGGTGCTTTTTTGGTCCGGTTCCATTCTTCCAGCATTTCAGGCGCAACGCGCTTCAGTTCGGCATATTGTTCGTCGGTACCGATGTCGCAGGCAAGCTCAAGTCGGTGACCGTTGGGATCGAAGAAATAGATCGAGCGGAAAATGCCGTGAAAGGTCGGCCCCAATACATCTACGCCCTGCGCTTCTATATGCTCTTTAGCAGCCTTCAACATGTCGAAATCAGCAACTTTAAATGCCAGATGCTGCACCCACGCCGGGGTCTGCTCATCGCGACCCATTTCTGGCTGGTTCGGCAGTTCAAAGAACGCAAGCACATTGCCACCCCCGCAATCGAGGAAGATGTGCATATAGGGATCGTAAGCCCCGGTTGACGGCACATAGTCCTCAGCAAAGGCATTCGTATAGGTGAAACCAAGCACGCGTTCGTACCAATCGACGGTTTGCTTCGCATCTTTGCAGCGATAGGCAACGTGATGGATTCGCTCGGTGGTGAATGGCCTGCTCATTGTGCCACCTCCAGCACGCCGCGATCGATCTGGTCGCGCTCGATACTCTCGAACAGCGCCTTAAAATTGCCTTCGCCGAAGCCTTCGTCGCCGCGGCGCTGGATGAATTCGAAGAATACAGGGCCGATATTGGGCTGAGCGAAAATTTGCAGCAGCACGCGTGGCTGGCCGCCTTCGGTGGTGCCGTCGAGCAATATACCCCGGTGCTGCAGCTGCTCGACCGGTTCGCCGTGCCCCGGCAGTCGGCCTTCGAGCATCTTGTAATAGGTTTCAGGCGGTGCTGTCATGAACGGCACACCGAGTTTCTGCAAATTGTCCCAGCACGCGATTAGGTCGTCGCAGATCAGGGCAATATGCTGGATGCCTTCGCCATTATAGGCGCGCAGATATTCCTCTATCTGCCCCCCGCCGGCCTTGCCTTCCTCGTTTAGCGGAATACGGATTTTGCCATCGGGCGCGGTCATCGCCTTTGACGTAAGACCTGTATACTCGCCCTTGATGTCGAAAAAACGGATTTCGCGAAAGTTGAAAATCCGTTCGTACCAATTGGCCCAATGCGCCATCCGGCCGCCATAGACATTGTGCGTCAGATGATCGATTTTCTGGAAGCCCGCACCGACCGGATTGCGAACGACGCCGGGTTTGTACACAAAGTCGATGTCATAAATCGAAAGCGCCTCCGGATTATCGAGCGTCGCATAGCGATCGACCAGATAGATAAATGCGCCGCCAATGCCCTTGATCGCCGGAATACGCAGTTCCATGATGCCGGTCTTACTTTCGACTGGCTCCGCGCCGCGCTCCAACGCCTCGGCATAGGCTTTCGCGGCATCTTTGACGCGGAAAGCCATACCGCAAGCTGAAGGGCCATGTTCAGCGGCAAAGAATGCCGCGGGACTGCGCGGTTCGTAGTTCGCTATCAGGTTAATCTCGCCCTGACGCCATAGCTGGACATCCTTCGAGCGGTGCGATGCGATATGGGAAAAGCCCATGCTTTCGAATACCGGTTCGAGTATACCTTTTTCGGGAGACGCAAATTCGACGAATTCAAAGCCGTCTAGGCCGAGGGGGTTTTCAAACAAATCGGTCATGGGTTCGCATCGCCTTTTGTCGTTTCAGTATTCGAAAAACTAGTATCAAATGAAACCATTTTTGCCAAGCAGCAATATGGGTTTTCGCCTTAGCCGAGTTCAGCGACCCGCGCGCGTAATTGCGCTAGCATATTTTCCAGCGCCTTGGCTTCACCGCTGCCTAATATCTTTTCCAGTTCGGCCTCCACTGAAAGCGCCAGAGGCACAATCTGGTCGTAGAGTTCTCGGCCCGTGTCGGTGAGCGCCAGATGGTGCGATCGGCCATCTGCGGCGTTCGGCGCGCGGCCGATCAGCCCGCGATCTTCCAACGCCTTTGACGCGCGGTTGACGGTGACCTTGTCCATCGCGGTGGCCTCGCACAATTCGCGCTGCGTGGCCGAAGCGCGCTCGCCAAGCACCGCCATTAGACGCCACTCTGGAACTTTTAAGGCAAACCGGCCGCGATAGGCGCGGGCGATGAGGTCGCTGACGGCGTTCGAGGTGATTGACAACTGATAGGGCAGAAATTCCGCAAGCGTCAGTTTTTGGGCCGTCTTTGCCATCAATAGTCTACCGATATTCCTGCCCAGATCGTGCGCGGGGTTGCCCGCTCAATCACGCCGTCGCTGCCGATTGCGGCTTCGACGCGCGCATCGAACAGATTTTCGCCGCGCAGTTCAAGCCGGAATCTTTCGTCCAAGCGGTATCCGACCCCGGCATCGAGCGTAAACGCGCTCGCAAGACGGCGTCTGTTGGTGTCATCTTCAAACTGCCCGCCAACATAGCGAGCGTTTACTTTCGCGCTCAATACTGCGTCATCGTAGCTTGCGCCGATGCTGGCGAAATGGCGTGGCACTTGTGCCGGTCGCAACCGGTCGAGCGCGGCTGCCGTACCCAAGGCCTCGACCTTAGCGTCGACATAGGCATAGCCAGCGCGCAGCGTGAAATCGCGCACCGCATAGGATGCCTCGAGTTCTAAGCCCTTGCTGTCGATGGCAGCCAGATTTTGCCGCTGGCGATACACGCCGCCTGCCGCCACGAAACCGACGCCGAGGAAGTTAGCGGGGCCGACACCCAGCCCGACATTGGCGATAGCATTGTCGAGCTTATTGGCAAAAGCCGTCGCGCCAAACTGGAAATCGCCGCTTTTGATGCCGAAGCCAATTTCTGCGCCTTTCAACCGCTCAGGTGCAAGCAATTCATTGGCAGCCGTCGCATCGGCACCGACCCGGAATGGCCGGTATAACTCGTTTAGCGTCGGCAAGCGCCAGCCCAGATAGGCGGCGCCGCGCAGCTTAAGCCCATCGCTTGCCTGAAAAGCAAAGCCAGCCCTGCCCGTCCCTTCCCAGCCCGAGCGGTCGGCGAAAACATCGTCCGAACGGACGGATCCGCCGATATTCACTTCCTTGCGAAAGCCGTTGGCAATGCTCCAGTGATCGGCGCGTGCGCCGGCGGTCAGGGTCAATTGGTCCGCCGGTTCAAAGCTCGCCTCGACAAACACGCCGAAAGTATCGCTTTCGCCACCGGCACGGCGGCTGCGTCCGGGCGTGAGGCCAGTGAAGAAGAAATTCTCGTTGGTCTCACCAATCGTCCGCCGCCAGTCGCCGCCGATACGCAGTTCGGAATTGTCGCCCACCGGCGGCCGGACTTCAACGCGCGCACCTAGGCCCGTCGAGGGCACCGAATATTGGTCGAGCGTCAGGCTGACCGAATTGCGGCCAGCCCCAATTGCGCCAAAGCGGTTGGCGAATTCGCGTGCTTGGACATAGCCCAATGCGCTCCATTGCCAGCCGCCGGGGGTGCGGTTGACGAGGCGAAGGCTGGCATCAACACCGCTGTTCTGGTTGTCCGAAAAATCAAAGCCCCGGTCGCGCTCATCGGTGTAGGCGCGCATTCCCGCCTGCAATTCGGTGTTGTCGGAAAGCGGCGCAACTGCGCGAATGGCGATGCCGCCTTGTTTATAAGGCGCGGCGCGGTCGACAGCACCGCGTTGGCTTTTCAGGATTGGCGTGAAGCCGTCACCGCTCGCGTAGCTGCCGGACACCGAAATGCTGCCAGCGCCAAGCTGACGCAATATAGAGGCCTTTGCATCGACACTGTTCCGGCTGCCATAAGCAAACGACCCGTTAATCCGGTTTACGTTCTGCAAACTATCGAGTTCGATAACGCCCGCCAACGCGCCTGCCCCCGACGCGACCTGTCCCGCACCACGCTTTATACTCACATTGGCGAGCTGCAGCGCGTCATAACCGGGCCAGCTTATCCAACCGCCGAACGGATCCGCCTGCGGCACGTCATCGAGCACAAGCAAAGCGCGCGAAGACGCATTGCCGCCCAGTCCGCGCAAGGTTACGCCCTGACTTGTTGGGTTGGCCGAACGCGCATCCGAGCGGCGGAACTGCTGTAATCCTGCGGCTTGAGACAACGCATTTTCAAGTCGATTGCTGGCATTGTTACCCAGGTAAACTCGAGTGATAGGATACGAAGCATTGCCCTTGGCTTCGGGCAACGTTCCGGTGACAACGATATCCCTAATTGAGATCGGGGTTAGGGCTTCCTCCAATAAACTGGAGCGCCTAACGCAACCATAATGCGCCGGATCGTTTTCGTCGCGCACGGGCAGCACGCAATCCTGAGCCAAAACCGGTGTCGCGACCGCCAGCAGCGGCAGTCCGAATAACGCGGCTATCTTCATGCGTCGGGGTTCACCGCATCGGGATGCGCCGTCTTGAATGCAGGCATTGCAGTCAACGCTGCGTCAATCCGCAACAGTTTCGGAAAAGCCTCAAGCGGGGTATCAAACCGCCGCGCATTGGCCATTTGCGGAACGAGGCAGACATCGGCAAGATTGGGCAAATCGCTGCCGAACAGTCCGTCCTCTGGTGCCATCGCTTCAAGCGCGGTGAAGCCCTCAATGATCCAGTGACGATACCAATCGTCAATTGCCGTCTGATCCTGCCCCAGTCTGTCCTTCAGATATTTCAGGACACGCAAATTGTTGATCGGGTGAATGTCCGCCGCGATAATCATTGCCTGCGCCAGTGTTTTTGCGCGCATCGCGGGTTCGGACGATACCATCTTTGGGTCGTGATAACTGGCGTCGAGATAGTCGATAATTGCGAGGCTCTGCGTCAGGTCATGCCCGTCAATCGACAGCATCGGCACAAAGCCTTGTGGGTTGCGTGCGACGTATTCGGGAGCCTTGTGGTCGCCGGCCAATAGGCTGGTCGGTACGGCGGTGTAGGGGACGCCCTTTAAATTGAGCACAATACGCACGCGGTATGCAGCCGACGAGCGCCAATAATCGTAAAGAATGATGTCGTTCATGTTGAGCCGGTTAGCAGGACGTCATAAAAAGGCAAAAAGTTTGCGGCGTAATAATCGCGCGCTAATGTCCGAACATCGCATTTGAGGAGAGTTTATGTTGTCAGTCAGAGTTTCCGCCGCGTTGGTCGCAGCAGCGTTGCTATCCGCGTCCGTTCAAGCCGCCGCGCCCGTTACTGGTCGCTGGGTAACGCAAAGCAAAGACGGCGTAGTCGAAATCTACGAATGCGGCGCAACGGTTTGCGGAAAGCTTGCAAAATTCCTTGTGCCACCGCCCAACGGCGTTGGCCAGAAAGACGTCAACAATCCCGACAAGGCGCTACGCAATCGCACCTTGCTTGGCATGAACATCCTCACCGGCTTCAAAGCCGTTGGCAATGAATGGAAAGGCCAAATTTACGATCCTAAATCGGGCAAGACCTATCGCTCTATCGTCTACAAGGGCAAGTCAGGGAATCTGGTGGTCAAGGGCTGTATCGGGCCATTCTGTCAGGCGCAGACTTGGACAGCGGCGCGTTAGCACTCATTTCTTTCGCTGCGCGGTAAAGCCGCATATAGTCGCGCAGTGCATCGGGGTGCGCCTGCCAATATCCAAGGCCATACAGCTCGACCAGCGACAGCCGCATCATTTCGCGTGCCGCATTGACTTCGGTATTCGTGCCCGAACGCAACTTTATACGAAGCTGCTCGCTTCGATGATTTAAGGTGCGCAATGAAGACTCGGCCATAAATTCTCCTCAAGCAGGAGAAACGGCCCGCGCGAGAGAAGCTTAAGCGCGCAATTTCCAGCCGGAGCGTAATAACAGGTAAGCGACTATCGCCAGAGCGACGTTGATGCCTAACAACAACAATGCGCCGAACATCACCGGACTGTCCGCGCTGCCGATAAAGCCATAGCGAAAGCCCGATATTGCATAAAAAAACGGGTTGGCATGGCTAATCGCCTGAAACGCCGGTGACAGCCGTTCGACCGAATAAAACGTACCCGAAAGCAAGGCAGCCGGCGCAACGATGAAATTGCCGATTGCTGCGGCATGATCGAATTTCTCGGCCCAAATCGACGTCAACACGCCAATCAGCGCGAGCAAGGTCGAACCCATCAGCCCGAACCACAATACCGCACCAAAATGTACTGGTGTCACATTGACATCAGGCCACAATGCCATTGCCAGCCATATCGTGCCGCCGACCAGAACCGCGCGCGTAACCGATGCAGCGACCAGTGCTGCCAGCAGCTCGGCATTGGACAACGGCGGCATCAGATAATCGATGATCGTGCCCTGGATCTTGCCGACGAGCAACGAAAAGCTCGAATTGGCAAAGGCGTTCTGCATCATACCCATGATGATAAGGCCCGGCGCGATAAAGTCAGCGAACGGCACGCCGAGCACTTGGGGCTTCACTGTTCCTAATGCCACGGTGAAGATGATGAGATAGAGCAAAGTGGTAATTGCAGGTGCCCAGATGGTCTGCAATTGCACTTTGATAAAGCGCCGCACTTCTTTCATGTAGAGCGCCCACAGCCCGACCCAATTGACGTTGCGGATCAGCTTTTGCCCGCCCTGTGGTTGAACGAGGGGGGCAAAATCCCTATCTGTATCGGTGACGCTTTTTGGGTGGATACTCATCGCGCAATCGACTATCGGCTTGCAGCTTCAACCGCAAGGCGCAATCGCGCCACTAAGGCGGTGCTGCGAATTTGAATTTGGGAATATATCTATGTCTTGGACCGACCAGCGGATCGACCAGCTGAAAACCCTTTGGGAAAAGGGCCTAACCGCAAGCCAGATCGCCGATGAACTCGGCGGGGTCAGCCGCAATGCGGTGATTGGCAAGGCGCATCGCCTCGGTCTGAAGTCGCGTCCCTCACCGGTGAAGGCGAACGAGCCAGACAAGAAGGCAGCCTCTAAAAAGAGCACGCCTGCACCCGCCAAGCTGATGGCGGCTGCGCCTGTGCGCCCCCGTCCTGCTGCTGCAGCCGCTCCAGTTGCACCGCGCGCCGACGGTGAACCGGCAGCGGAAGCCAAAGTGTCCTCAATGCCGCGCATCGTTTCGATTGGTCCGGGCGGATTCATGCGTCAGGGTCCCGGCGACCAACAGGCACCGATACCGCCTGCCCCGCCGCGCCGCCTTGTCCCTGCCAAGCCAAGCCCCGAAATGGCCGACAAGACCTCGCTACTCGATCTGAATGAGCGCGTCTGCCGCTGGCCGATGGGCCATCCTGGCGAAGCAGATTTCCATTTTTGCGGCGCTCCGGTAAACCCCAGCTTTCCATATTGCGTTGAACATTGCGGCCGCGCGTATCAGGCACAATTGCCGCGCGGCGTCCGCCGCCCGCCTCCGCCTATGCCATTTGGTGGGCCTCGAGTCCGCTAACGCATTCGGAATTATCCACAACGGATTGATAGGCGAGGTTTAACACGCTTGCGCCCATGACTCCGCGCGCCTTATAGCAATCATATGACCGATGATCTGTTTGGAGGAAGCGCGGCTGCGACCGCTGCGTCCAATGAATATACCGCTTCCGCGATCGAGGTGCTGGAAGGACTTGAGCCCGTCCGGCGTCGTCCAGGCATGTATATTGGCGGCATTGACGAACGCGCGCTGCACCATCTGGCATCCGAGGTTCTCGATAACTCGATGGACGAGGCGGTCGCAGGGCATGCCAACCGGATCGAGGTTTATCTGGCGGCAGGAAACCGGCTGACGATCAGCGACAATGGGCGCGGCATCCCGGTCGATCCGCATCCAAAATTTCCCGATAAATCGGCGCTGGAGGTCATCTTGACCACGCTCCATTCGGGCGGCAAATTCTCGGACAAGGCATACGCGACGTCGGGTGGTTTGCACGGTGTAGGCGTGTCGGTGGTGAATGCGCTATCGGACGATACGGTGGTCGAGGTTGCGCGTAACAAGCAGTTGTATCGGCAACGTTTTTCAAAGGGTCATGCTCTCGGTAAGCTCGAAGAATTAGGGCCGACGCCCAACCGGCGCGGGACGACGATTGCGTTCACGCCCGATGCAGAGATTTTTGGGCCAGATGCTAAGTTCAAACCGGCACGGCTGTTCCGTTTGGCGCGGTCAAAGGCGTATCTTTATGCAGGAGTCGAAATCCGCTGGCGGTGCGACCCCGAGCTTGCAACCGACGATGTACCCGCCGAAGCCGTTTTCCAGTTCCCCGGAGGCCTCTCCGACCATTTGCGCGAGCAACTCGGCACGCGGGCATGCGCCACGACGGATTTCTTTGCCGGAACGCAGGACTTTCCCGACGCCCAAGGCCGCGTCGAATGGGCTATTAGCTGGCCGCTTTATTCGGACGGTTCGTACAGCTGGTACTGCAACACTATCCCGACCCCCGACGGTGGTACGCATGAAGCGGGCGTTCGTGCTGCGTTGACCAAAGGACTGCGCGCATTCGGTGAACTGGTGGGCCAGAAAAAGGCTGCGCAGATAACCGCCGAAGATATTTTCAACGAAGCCGAGTTGATGTTGTCGGTCTTTATCCGCAACCCGCAATTCCAGAGCCAGACCAAGGACCGGCTGACCTCGCCAGAAGCGACGCGCCTCGTCGAGAACGCGGTGCGCGACCATTTTGACCATTTCCTCACCGACAATATGGAACGCGGCAAGGCTTTGATGGGCTTCATCCTTGAAAAGGTCGACGACCGCTTGCGCCGCAAGGCCGAGCGTGAGGTCAAGCGCAAAACCGCCACCTCGGGCCGCAAGGTGCGCCTGCCAGGCAAGCTGACGGACTGCGCCAATGACGATCCAACCGGCACTGAATTGTTTATTGTCGAAGGTGACAGCGCGGGCGGTTCCGCCAAGCAAGCACGCGATCGTAAGACGCAGGCGATATTGCCAATCCGCGGCAAGATCCTGAACGTCGCATCGGCGACGGTCGAAAAAATCCGAGCGAACAGCGAAATTGCAGACCTGCAACTGGCGCTCGGTTGCGGTATCCGCAAGGACTGCAATCCCGATAATCTGCGTTACGAACGCATCATCATCATGACCGATGCCGATGTCGACGGCGCGCATATCGCGACCTTGCTGATGACCTATTTTTTCCAGGAAATGCCGGAGATTGTCCGCGCCGGACACCTGTTCCTCGCGCGTCCGCCGCTTTATCGCCTGACCCACGGTGCGACGTCGGTGTATGCGCAGGATGAGGCGCACCGCGCCGAAATC
>JANLSY010000113.1:0-2132 GCA_031362665.1 Sphingomonadales bacterium | reverse complement strand
CGTCCGACATTGCCGGGATATTTGAAACTTTCGACAAACGGGTTTTTGGAGGTTGTTCCCGCCTCTTTCATTGCCTTGAACACCGGGCTTTCGGATAATTTGAGCCGCATATATAGCGAGATCGCCAGCAACAAAATTGACGTCAGAAACGGTACACGCCAGCCCCAGGCCTCGAACGCTTCGGTGCTCATCGAATGGCGGGTGATAAGCACGACGATAACGGCCAGCAAAAACCCGCCAGCGACCGACGCCTGAATCCAGCTGGTATATTGCCCGCGTTTACCGTCAGGAGCATGTTCCGCCACGTAAATCGCGGCACCGCCATATTCGCCGCCAAGCGCCAAGCCCTGCAAACAGCGCATCAGCAAGAGCAAGCCTGCTGCCCAAACGCCGGCGGTCTCAAAGGTGGGGAGCAAGCCAATGGCGGCGGTTGCCACACCCATCAACGTGATGGTGACGAGAAACGTATATTTGCGCCCGATTTTGTCCCCGAAATAGCCGAATAATATCGCGCCAAACGGTCGTACGCCAAAGCCTGCACCGAAAATAGCAAGCGATGCCAGTGTTGCCGCTGTTGGATTATCTGCTGGGAAAAAAAGTTTCCCGATTAGTGCCGCTAATATGCCGTAAACAAAGAAATCATACCATTCGAAAACGGTGCCCAACGACGAAGCGGTAATGACCAAGCGGTCGCGTTGTGGATCGAGCGTGACTTCGGTATCGGCGGCACTGGCCATATTCTTCCCCTCAAAACTCTTGGGCATTGTCTTATAGCCAATGTCGGAGTGTTCAAGCCGGATGTTGCAGTTAAACGAATACCTTCTTAGCGTAGCCCGAGAGGAGAGCCGAATGACGCAATTTATCGACCTGTCGATCCCTATCACCAATGACGTCGTATCCGACCCGCCGGTCATGCGGCCGCAAATCACATATATGACCCATGAAAACACATGGGAGCAGATCGCGATGTTCTTCCCGGGATTGACGCGCGACGATTTGCCGGATGGCGAAGGATGGGCGGTAGAATCTTTGACGCTGTCTACGCATAACGGCACGCATATGGATGCGCCGTGGCATTTCCATTCGACCACAAACAGTGGCTTGACCCCTGCCCCGTCGATTGACGCAGCGCCACTCGATCTGTTTTTCCGGCCCGGGGTGAAGTTGGATTTTACCGGGATGCCCGCTGGTCATGTCGTGAGCGCAGCCGAAGTCGAGACGGAACTGCGTAGGATTGGTTATGAATTGCAGCCACTCGACATCGTTCTGGTTCAGTCAGGCGCGATTTACGGCACCGAGAATTTTACTGACCAAGGGTGCGGTATGGGCGCGGAGGCTACGCTGTATTTGACCGAGCACGGCGTCCAGGTGGTGGGCACCGACGCGTGGAGTTGGGATGCACCGTTTAGCCATACTGCCAAACGCTGGGCCGAAACCCGCGATCCGTCGATTATCTGGGAGGGACATAAAGCCGGGCGGATTATGCCTTATTACCAGATCGAGAAGCTGACCAACCTAGCGACGCTACCGGCATTCGGATTTACGCTAAGTTGCTTCCCGGTAAAGATTGAGCGGGCGAGTGCCGGGTGGATTAGAGCAGTGGCGATAATTGACTAAATTCAATTGTTTAAAGCCAATATCGACAATGTCCAGCCGCTCAGAAATGCCAAAGTAATCCAAGTTGCAATGACGCCAATTTGTCGACTGAGCGGCGCTTTTCCGGGGTCTGACGGCGTATAAAGCCCGATGATATGCGCCACACGCCCGAGCAGGAACAGCGCACCTACTGCCATCAGTGTAATATGATGCGCGTTGCTGAGCTCGAGAACGCCGAGCAGCAAGATCACAATCGGTGCATGTTCAGCGAGGTTGCCGTGGCTCCGGCTCGCGCTGATCAGCTTTGCGTCGCCAGCATCGCCGAACGCCGATTTGAGGCGCAACCGCTGGCGCACGGTGTCTATAGCGGTGACGAGCAACATGATCGCACAGATTGCGGCTACGAAGGCTGTTACGGGAAGGGTCATGGCTTACTCCATCTCCAATATGACGGCATCGACGGCAAGGCTGTCCCCTGCCCCGGCGTTTACCGATTTCACTATACCCGACTTTTCGGCGCGCAGGATGTTTTCCAT
>JANLSY010000086.1:0-5523 GCA_031362665.1 Sphingomonadales bacterium | reverse complement strand
CGACGGGGTCATATTTGCGGAACGTCATCTTTTCGGTGATGTTGCGCGGGTTTTTCTTGGTCACATAGAAAAAGCCGGTGTCAGCGGTGCTGACGAGCTTGATCTTGATCGTGGCTGGCTTCGCCATGGCCCATTCCTTCGTGTTCGAATTTCGTTAAAAACGGGTGGCGGCAAGCGCTGGCCCATTCACAGACGCGCGCCTTTGCTGGTTTGGGGACTCAAAGTCAACCCCTGACTCGCATTTCTGCGGCTTTAAGGGGTTATTAACCATGTTGGCGCACACCTGTCTGGAACAACAGGCATGGGGGCATTGCCATGGATATGGATCATGATCGGCAAATGCTGATTCGCGCGGAACTCAGCGACCTTTTGGAGGCGCTGAACCTTACTTCGTTCGACACCAACCCGCTGCAATTCCTTGTCCGCTTGGAAGCGATCCGCCAGACAGCCATCGCGCATCATTTCGCCGCCGTCGCCGAAATCGCCAGCGTGTTTGAGGCGTCGATGAGCCGCGTGATTGAATCCGGCGGCGCCGATTCGGTGGTCAGTAGCTTCACCGGCATCTTGGGCGACGCGATTGGCTGTTCGCAACTGAGCCCCGCAGTGACCCAGTCATTGCTGGCTTCGGTGGCGATAAGGTTGCCGGGTTAAGGCCTCGAAACAGCAGCCTTCTCTTTAGCAATGTCAGCATGCCATTGCGCCACCGCATCGGTTGCACCCCTAACCTGTGCTTCTGCAATCAGCCCGTCCATGAACTGTGCAAACAAACCATGATAGAGTGAGCGCCGCTGCTTCCACGCGACGCGCCAGCCGGGCGTACTCAGCGCCCAGCGCCAGCTTGCTGTAAAAGATGCATAGGCCTCAGCGTTTAACAGGCCTTGCTCGTGCTGGTAGAAAGCGTCTTCAGCGTCGTTGAAAAACGCAATCATGTAAAAGAGAAACTGGTTGATCTGCGTGCTGGTAATGTCATCGGTCCCGGCCAAACCCTTTGACACTGCGTCTGCGACCGAAGCGTCGGTGGCCGCCAGCGTGATATCGACAAGACGTGAAGAGCGCCCGTGCCGGATAGCCGCCTGTTGGTTCCTGTCGGTCTGACGCACCTGCACACCGAGATAGATCAACGACACCAAAACCGCGATACTACTGACGAGGCTTCCGATGGCCGCAAGATCGGATAATGACATAAAAATTCCTCCAGATGGACGTCGACCATGCCTGAAGGATGAAACGAGCGCACCAGATAAGTTGATGCTAATACGACGGTAGTTGGCTATTTAGGGCTTTCTGCTAATCCCCGAAACATGGACGCGCTGCTCACCACTTTCCTGTCGGTATTCCTCGCCGAAATGGGTGACCGTACGCAAATTTTAGCGGCGGCTTTGGCGTTGCGTTACCATAAAAATGGGGCAGTGCTGGCGGGTTTGGCCTGCGCCACTTTGCTCAACTGCGCGATTTCGGCGGCTGGTGGTTCGGTGATTGACGAGTGGATTAGCGAGGCTCCGCTCAAGCTGTTTGCAGGCCTTGCCTATATTTTTGCCGGCGCTGGCATGTTGATGTGGCGTCGGAAAGTCGATCCTTTGTCGGGATGGAAGACGCCCGCGTTCGTGACCGCGTTCCTCGGCCTGTTCATCCTCGAATTTGGCGACAAGAGCCAGTTCATCATCGCAGCACAAAGCGCGCGCACGCCATTTTGGCCCATGGCGGCAGTCGGCGGCTTTGCGGGGATTATGGCCGCGACCATCCCGGCAGTGATCCTGCGCGAGCGACTGGCGCAGATCGTACCGCTGAAACCGATTCGCTGGGTGTCGGGAGCGTTGCTATTGGGCTGGGGTCTTATGCTGGCGCTGCAAGCGACCGGACTCGCTTAGAGGACAATAAAAAAGGCGGGTGAAGCATCATGCTTCCCCGCCCCTTTTTGATAACTAAACTCGCTTATTCGCTAAGCGCGCTCAGGTTCGTTGCCGAATATTTGCCGCGACGATCAATTTCGATGTCGAATGCCAAACGGTCGCCTTGAGTGACCTGACCCATGCCCGAACGTTCGAGCGCTGAGATATGTACAAACACATCTTCGCCGCCGTCGTCACGCTGCACGAAACCAAAACCCTTCATGTCGTTGAAGAATTTAACGGTGCCGTTGGCGCGTTCGCCAGTCGATTCGCGCTGCGGCGCGCGCGGTGCCGAATCACGGTCGTTCCCACGGAAGCCGCCACCGCCTTCGCGCGGTCCGCGATCAAATGCCGGGCGGTCCGGACGTGGAGCGCGCTCTGGAACTGCAATGGGTTCGCCGTCGATGACGAGATCAGTCGCCGAGACCTTGCCGCCGCGCTCAACGAGTGTGAATTCAAGCGGCTGTCCTTCGGCCAAACCAGAAAGCCCGGCTTGCTCGACTGCGCTGATATGCACGAACACATCATCGGGACGATCATCGACCTGAATGAAGCCGAAGCCCTTTTGTCCATTGAAAAATTTGACTATTCCCTTGCCCGAGCCGATTACCTGCGCTGGCATAGGGGGGCCGCCTGGACCGCGGCGTGGCGCACCGAAGCCGCCGCCACCACCGCCACCGCCGCCCGAACCGCCGCCGTAGCTTCCGCCACCGCCGCCGCCATAGCTGCTGCCGCCACCGCCTTGGTAGGGGGATGGTGCGCGGTAGCCGTCGTAGCTTTCATCTCCAAAACCGTCTCTTTTGTCCCGGCCCTTGCCGGCACGCTTGCGATCAAAACCCATAACTACTTACTTGCCTTCTCATCGCCCCAAACAACCTAATATACGCAGCCAAGGGCGGCAGTTCTGCATATCACAAGCGCGGCCGTCGGTGGTCGCGCAAGCCCCAGCTATATCGCAATAAAAGGTTACGCGATAGCAAATATTGCGGGATGTAACGACGGTAACAGACTGCACTTTCGTTTGCCTTGGCGGCCATGCTGGGGCAAGGGCCGTGCATGAGCGTATTTTTGCATGAAGAAGACCTGCCCGCTGGTGTTTTGGCCGATGGGCCTGTGGCCGTCGATACCGAAACCATGGGCCTGATCACGCCGCGCGACCGGCTTTGCCTGTTGCAGATTTCAGACGGCAAGGGCGACGAGCATTTAATTCGTTTTGGCCCCGATAGCGACTACGCAGCGCCCAATTTGCGTAGCGTGCTTGCCGATCCGGCGCGGCTCAAGCTCTTCCATTTCGCGAGATTCGATCTGGCGGCAATTTCGCATTATCTGAATGTGGTGGCGACGCCCGTTTTCTGCACCAAGATCGCTTCGCGTTTGACGCGTACCTATACCGACCGGCATGGGCTGAAGGAATTGGTCAAGGAAATGCTCGGCACCGACATTTCAAAGCAGCAGCAGTCAAGCGACTGGGGCGGGCCGACCTTGTCCGAGGCGCAAAAGGATTATGCTGCAAGCGATGTGCGCTATCTGCACCGGCTACACGCGCAATTTGTCGATAGGCTCGAACGTGAGGACCTCACGCACCTGGCGCAGGCCTGTTTCGACTTCC
This sequence comes from Sphingomonadales bacterium, assembly GCA_031362665.1. Lineage (GTDB taxonomy): Bacteria > Pseudomonadota > Alphaproteobacteria > Sphingomonadales > Sphingomonadaceae > Sphingorhabdus_B. The sequence continues at coordinate 2,025 of JANLSY010000086.1, read as the reverse complement.
TGCCGCACCGCGCCGACCTTGATCTGGCAGGTTGGCCGGAAATCGATATATTCGGGCACAGTTAAGGTTTGATCGGGTTTATCCTCACATAATGTCCCAGCAAGCAGATCTTGAACGCAATCAAAGGCAGCTTTGGGCTATGCCCGGCGGCCGGCACGACCGGCTAATCCGGTCGATGCGGGTTGTCTTGCCGAGCATCATCGGCGTGCTTCTCGCGGTGCTGGCGTTCAGCCCCTTTGCCGGCACACAGGAATTGAGCTTCGTGCTCGACAAGGATCAGGTCAGCCTCTCAAAAGAGCGGATGCGCCTGACCGAGGCGCTCTATCGCGGCGAAGACAGCAACGGCCGCGCCTTCTCCTTGCGGGCAGGCAGTGCGGTTCAGAAAACCTCTGCCGACGCGAGTCTCGACATGACAGCACTTTCGGCGCGCATATTGCTCAACGACGGGCCGGCATCGATATTGGCGCAGCGTGGCAATTACAATTTGGCCAAGGAAACAATGCGCGTCACGGGGCCACTTGCGTTTGAATCACCCGATTTTGACATGGTCGCGAGCAATGTCGAGGTGTCGTTGAAAGACAAGTCGATGAAGAGTTTCGGTCCGGTCAGCGGGCGCACCAAGGTCGGCACTTTTACCGCCGGTCGGCTCAGCGCCGACCTTGAAACCCGGGTGGTTCGACTCGATGGCGGGGTTCATTTGCGTATCGATCAGAATGCGATTAAGTGAGGCCGCGATGATTAAACGCTCCTTCTCCCTCGGCCTGGCGGCAGCGATTGTTGCGGTGGCACTGGTTTCTTCGGCATCGCCTGCACAGACCATTCGTAACCATGATAGCAACGCTCCGGTCAATTTTGATGCTGGTGCCTTGGAGTTGCAGGACCGTGCAGACCGCGTCGTGCTGACAGGCGGCGTGACCGCTACCCAGGCGGGGCTGACGATGAAGGCCAACCGCGTAACGGCGGCCTACACCAGTGGCGGCGGCATCGACGTCAACCGGCTCGATGCTACAGGCGGCGTCATCATCACCAAGGATGATCTGCGTGCCACGAGCAGCTCGGCAATTTATGATCTTAACGCGAACCTCATCACGCTAATCGGCGGGGTCAACCTTACGCAAGGGGCAAACAAGCTCAGCGGCGGGCGTCTCGTGATCGATCTGAACTCAGGCCGCTCCACGATCAACGGTGGCGGCGGACCAGGCGTGACCAACTCGGGTGGCCGGGTCAGAGGCACCTTTACCGTGCCGCAGCGCAAGAACTAGTTCACCGCAAAACCTGCACCAAAACGGACAGGCATGAATCATGCCAATTGCATGTTGCTGCCCAAGCCATTAGCTGTTGCCTGTAACAACAAATAATCGCGGGCGATTTGAAATGGACAGCATTACAGCAGAACGCCCCGTGGCGAGCGCCATAACCGAAGAGGGCATGAATTCCGGCCTCGGCGTGGTCTCGATCGCAAAAAGCTACGACAAGCGCGCGGTTCTGACTGACGTTTCATTATCGGTGGCGAAGGGCGAGGTTGTCGGCCTGCTCGGCCCTAATGGCGCGGGCAAGACGACGTGCTTCTATTCGATCATGGGGCTGGTTAAGCCCGACAGCGGACGAATCATGCTCGACGGCGCTGACATCACGCGGCTGCCCATGTACCGCCGCGCCATTCTCGGCCTTGGCTATCTGCCGCAAGAAACCTCGATTTTTCGGGGCATGACGGTCGAGCAGAATATCAGTGCGGTGCTCGAAATGTCCGAACCCGATGCCGATGCGCGCGGCGAGCGTTTGGAAAAGCTTCTCGATGAGTTTGGCTTGACACGACTCCGCACTGCGCCCGCGATGGCACTATCGGGCGGCGAGCGGCGGCGGTGCGAGATTGCCCGCGCACTCGCGGCGAATCCCTCGATCATGCTGCTCGACGAACCATTTGCGGGCATCGATCCGCTCTCGATCTCGGACATTCGCGACCTCATCAAGGACCTCAAGACACGCAATATCGGCGTCCTGATTACCGATCATAATGTTCGCGAA
>JANLSY010000079.1:0-4811 GCA_031362665.1 Sphingomonadales bacterium | reverse complement strand
CTGCCGGTTTTCAACATTGCGCCCAAAGATTATGTAGCCCGCGGGTTCGACGTCGCGGAACAGGCGTGCCTCATCGTCAGTAACGGTCAGGCCCGAAAGGCCGAAAATTACGGGCTTCATAGACGCAAGGCTAGAACCGCGACCACGTTAAGGCAAGTCGCAAGGCCGCAACGCCCACGGCAAACCTGTGTATAAAATACGGACGAGAAACCCCAGCGGCGTTCACCGCTGCGGCCTTTCTCTCCCCCGGCACATTCCGGATTATCTGACGATCAGGCAATTCTCGCCGGCGGCCTTGAGCTTGGCGCATAGCTGTTGGGCGGCGGCGGCGTTGGCCGTGATCGCCTGCAAACGGAAAATCTTACGTCCGCCTTCACCCGATGCCTCGGCAATCTTACGGTTGACGCCCGACAGGAAACCAAAACGCTTGCTTAAGGCTGCCCATGCAGTGTCGGCTTTCGCCGAATCGCCGAACGCGCCCAACTGGACCATCACTGCACCTGCAGGTGCAGGGCCGCTGGCCGTTGGCGCGGCAGAAGGCGTTGCCGCCTTTGGATCGCCGGCCTTTGGTGCAGGCGCAATCGATGCGCCGGTTTTCTTGCCCTCGCTGGCCGCAAAGGCAGTATCGCCTTCGCCTTCGAAGGATTTGCCACCCGCGTCGTCAGGCTTGACTTTGTAGTCGCCTTCCTGAGCGGCAATCAATTCGCCGTTGCCGGTCGCACCGCCGGTTTGGTTACGCTGTAGCCAGTAAATACCGCCGACAATCGCCGCGAGCAAAGCGAGGCCTCCCAGCACCATCGCCGCAACCTTTAGCGGCGAAGCGCCTTCGTCATATTCATAGCCATCGGCGGTTTCGAGCCACGGCAAACGATCCGGATCGTCGAGCGCGAAACGGTTGTTTTCGCCATTGTTCGTGGTTTCGTTCATGCCAAATTCCTATATTTTTCACATGCTGTAAGCGGCTTCAACCCCCATCAGACGAAGCCCATTGCGGATAACTTGCCCGATATTAGCCGCCAAGAAAAGCCTCGCGCCCGTCAGGCCTGCGTCATGTGCCAATATGAAGCGCTTGTCGGGCTGGTCATTACCAAGATTCCAATAGGCATGGAAGGCTGCCGCAAGGTCGCCGAGATAAAATGCAATCCGATGCGGCTCGCTGGCTTTAGCCGCCGCTTCGACAATGCGCGGGAAGTTGACGGCTTCTCGGATTAGCGCGATTTCGGCGTCGCCGAGCAGGTTGAGCTGAGTCGCGTCGATCCCAAGCCCCTCGCCCTCGGCCTTACGCAGGGTGGAGGCGATCCGTGCATGGGCATATTGCACATAGAATACCGGATTGTCCTTTGATGCCTCGACCACCTTGGCAAAATCAAAATCCATCTGTGCATCGGCTTTGCGGGTCAACATGGTGAACCTGACAACATCCTTTCCAACTTCAGATACGACCTCAGCTAAGGTAACAAAACTACCGGAACGTTTAGACATTTTAACAGGTTCGCCGCCGCGCAATAGTTTGACCATCTGGACAATCTTGATATCGAAATCAACCTCGCCGCCTGTCAACGCATTAACCGCTGCTTTGATTCGCTTCACCGTCCCGGCATGGTCTGCACCCCAGATGTCGATCATCGCGTCGACACCCTGGCTTTTCTGGAAATGATAAGCGAGGTCCGCACCGAAATAGGTCCAGCTGCCATCCGATTTCTTGATCGGTCTATCTTGATCGTCCCCAAATTGAGTCGAGCGGAATAGCGGTAAAGTAACCGGCTCCCAATCCTCGATTTCCTTACCCTTGGGCTTTTCAAGCTGACCGTCATAGACCAAACCCCGCGCGCGCAGTTCCTTTTCCGCCGCGTCGGCCTTGCCGGCTTCGTGCAACTCGGCTTCTGAAGAAAAAAGATCGTGATGAATGCCGAGCAATGCCAAGTCGGCACGGATCATGTCCATCATGTCGGTGACGGCGGCCTTGCGGAACAACGCCAGCCATTGGCCTTCAGGCGCAGCGGCATATTGGCCGCCAAATTCCTTCGCCAGCCGCTCGCCCACGGGAACGAGATAGTCGCCGGGATACAGGCCTTCGGGAATTTCTATGCTTTCTCCGAGCGCCTCGCGGTAACGCATATGCACAGAGCGCGCGAGGACATCGACCTGTCCACCTGCATCGTTGATGTAATATTCGCGAACCACCCGAAATCCGGCAAATTCAAGTAGTGACGCCAACGCGTCGCCTACGACTGCACCTCGGCAATGTCCCATGTGCATTGGGCCCGTGGGGTTGGCCGAAACATATTCGATATTGACTGATTTGCCTTCGCCTAACGTCGATCGACCATAATCGTCGCCTCCCTGCCCGATCGCGCGCAGTTCATCGAGCCATGCCGATGCGTCGAGACGAATATTTAGGAAGCCCGGTCCGGCTATTTCGACGGCTGTCACACTTTCGACCTTGGCAAGTTCGTTCGACAAAGCCTCGGCCAGCGCACGCGGATTGGTTCCGGCGGGTTTCGCCAACACCATTGCCGCGTTGGTCGAGAGGTCGCCGTGCGAAGCGTCGCGCGGCGGCTCGACGGTCACATTTGACCGATCGATAGCGGCGGGTAGTTTTCCCGCCGCAACAAGTGCATCCAGCGCATGATCGACATGCGCTGCAAAATTCTCAAAAATTGTCATGGCTTTTGCCCTGAATGATGCGCTTTTTAGCGCGTAACGTTATAGCGCAGCTGATCCTCGGTCAGCTGGAACCCGATCAACATTTCAAAGCTTGATCGGACCACCGCCGCACGGACTTCCGGGTCGGCCATCGGGTCGAGCGCCGCGTCAGGGTCACCGGGTTTGCGCTTCTTGGTGATTTTCTGGACAATTTCCGCCGGCAAACGCGCCGAATTGCCGTCGACATAGCTCGCCGCTTGAGCGGTTGCAGTTGCGCGCGGATTACCGTCGGCAAATTGAAGAGTCACTTGACCAACCCTCTTGGCGACGACTGCGCTTCCGCCCTGCACTACGGTCGTAAAATAGGGCAAGGTAACTGTTTTTGCGCCACGCACATCGTTGCGGCGCGCTTGCACATCAAAGCTCGCCTGCGAAAAGATTTTTTCGCCGCCGCTGTTGCAGGTCGGGCGAACATTGGTGATCGAGGCAACCACGTCTATGGCGTTTGCGTCTTGACTGCTCGTCGGATTGAACAACGTTACATCGCCTGTGCCGTCCGGAACCGCTACAGTCGGGCAACCTGTCCGGGTCACGCTGATGCCCACGCCAGAGGTCAGGTCGAGTTCCCCGTCCCGTGAGCATCCGGCCACGGAAACCAATATGGTGCCTGCGAAAAGGACTTTGGCAACGAATTTCATAAAGGTTTGTCCTCGGATTTTCTTATTCTAGATCGCGCAAGCGATAAGCTGAACGGTCCTTATCCGCCCGTTGCGCGACACGCAACAGGGGAAAGGTCTTGGCGGGAGCCGCGACATTACCTAAAGGACATTGCACATGACTGAACAATCTACTCCCCGCCGCTCAATGAAATTGTTGCTCGCCGCTCCGCGCGGTTTTTGCGCCGGCGTTGACCGTGCAATCAAAATCGTCGAACTCGCGCTCGAACAGCACGGCGCACCCGTTTATGTGCGGCACGAAATTGTCCATAATCGCTTTGTGGTCGATACGCTGAAAGCCCAGGGTGCAGTCTTTGTCGAGGAATTGGACGAAGTGCCCGACGGTGGCCATGTTGTCTTTTCCGCGCATGGCGTACCAAAATCGGTACCCGCAGACGCACAATCACGCGGTCTGGATTATTTCGATGCGACCTGCCCGCTCGTGTCAAAGGTTCACAGACAGGCTGAACGACAGGTCGATGTCGGACGCCATATCATTTTTATAGGCCATGCGGGTCATCCGGAGGTCGTGGGCACATTCGGTCAAGTACCCGAAGGTGCGATGACATTGGTCGAAACCGTTGAAGATGCGTCCAGGCTGGAACCGGCTAATCCCGAAAATCTGGCTTTCCTCACGCAGACAACCCTGTCGGTCGACGACACCGCTGAAATTGTCGAAAAGTTGCATGAACGATTTCCGACGATTGTCGGGCCTAAAGGCGAGGATATTTGTTACGCCACTTCCAATCGGCAGGAGGCGGTAAAGGCGATCGCGTCGCAATGCGACCTTGTTCTTGTAATCGGCGCGCCCAATAGCTCGAACTCGCTACGGTTAGTCGAAGTCGCGTCTCGTTCCGGCGCCAACGCTTATCTCGTCCAACGTGCAGAGGACATCAGCATGAACTGGTTCGATGAGGTAGAGACACTCGGTCTGACAGCAGGGGCATCGGCCCCCGAAGTGCTGGTGCGCGAAATCATCGATGCGCTCGCAAATCATTTTGACCTCGACGAACAACAGGTCACCACCGCCGAGGAGAGCATTGTGTTCAAATTGCCGCGCGAACTGGCGGGCGCGGCGGCCTGATTTGGCGGTTTACACGCAGTTAGGGCCGGAAGATGTTGCGCCGTTGCTGGCGCGATATGACGCTGGCGAACTCATTGCGCTCAAAGGTATCGCCGAGGGCGTTGAGAACAGCAATTTCTTTGTCGAAACGACCAAACGCCGCTTCATCCTGACGTTATATGAAAATCGGGTCAATCCTGAAGACCTGCCGTTTTTTTACGCGTTATTGAAACATCTGCACAATGCGGGCTGCAAAGTGCCGCAATTTATTGCCGACACCGAAGGTCGATGGTTGCATGAAGTTGCGGGCCGCCCCGCATGTCTGATCGAGTTTCTTCAAGGCGTGTCGGTTACCCAGCCCACGCCTGCACAGGCACGTGCAACCG